>JAAZNB010000699.1 GCA_012798515.1 Chloroflexota bacterium | reverse complement strand
GCTTTTGGATGTCCCGGCGCCAGCCAGGCGGAGATCGAAGCCGCGGCTCGCTCGGCGCAAGCCCACGATTTCATCCTGTCCTTTGCCGACGGATACCAGACCGTGATCGGCGAGCGCGGCGTGACCCTCTCCGGCGGGCAGCGCCAGCGACTGGCCCTGGCGCGGGCTTTTCTGACCGACCCCAAAATATTGGTCCTGGACGATTCCACCAGCGCCATCGACAGCGCCACGGAGGATTTGATCCAGCGCGCCATCCTGACCGCGTCCCGGGGCCGCACCACGCTGATCATTACCCACCGCCTATCCCAGATCCGCTGGGCCGACCTGATCATCGTGATGCGCAAGGGACGCATCGCCGCTATGGGCGGCCACCAGGAGTTGATGCAAACCTCCCCGGCCTATCGCCAGATCTTCCAGGATTAGTTGTACATTTGAGAGTTCGTAGATGAGTTTCTTTTCGGGGTTAAACGCAGAAAGTTACGACCGCCAGTATTCGGACCGCGAGCTGCTGGTGCGTATTGCCAGGTATTTCCGCCCGCAGCGCCGGGCGTTGGTGGTTATTGCCCTGACGCTGCTGGTCAACTCGGGGATGGTGGCCCTGCTGCCGGTGGTAGTTTCGCATAGCATCGATCTGCTCAAGCCGCAAATGGATATCCTGGCCGTGTACCTGCTGTCCGGCGCCATTCTGCTGATCGGCCTGGTGCGCTGGTGCAGCAACTGGATCTTGCGCCGGGTTAGTTCGCGAGCCATTGCAGACGTCGTCTTGAGCCTGGCGCAGGATGCTTTCCAGGCCGCTACGGGCCACGACCTGTCGTTTTACGACGAATATTCCTCGGGGCGGATCCTGTCGCGTATCACCGGCGACACCCGGGATTTCGGCCAGCTGATCAGCCTGACCACCGACCTGGTGGCTCAGGTGGCCGAGGCCCTCATCCTGGGCGTGGTGCTGGTGAACATCGAGTGGCGCCTGTGCCTGTACATCTTTGCCCTGATCCCCATCGTGCTGCTGCTGTCTATCAGCTACCGGCGCCTGGCCAGGACGGTCACGCGACGAGGGATGCAGGCCATGGCTGAGGTCAACGCTACCATCAAAGAGACGGTGAGCGGCATCTCGGTGGCTAAGAACTTCCGCCAGGAAAACAGCATTTACACCGATTTCCAGCGGGCCAACGACCTGTCCTATCGCGTGAACGTGCAGCGCGGCCTGACGCTCTCGGTCGTCTTTCCTACCTTGAATACCCTGGGTGGAGTGGCCGCCGCCTTCCTGGTCTACGTCGGCGGGGCCAACGTGATGCAGGGCACCATTACGGCCGGGGCCTGGTACCTGTTTATTCTCAGCCTGGATAGTTTCTTATACCCGATCATGAGCCTGTCGTCGTTCTTCACCCAGGTGCAGACCGGCCTGGCGGCGGCCGAGCGGGTGTTTGCCCTGATCGACGCTGCTCCGGCGGTGGTGCAGACGGATCACCTGCCCACGCCGCGCTTGGAAGGCGCCATCGATTTCGAGGATGTTTCCTTTCGTTACAAGGATGCCGAACCGGTCCTGGCGCACTTCCATCTGCACATCGCCGCCGGGGAGACGCTGGCCGTAGTGGGCCACACCGGGGCGGGCAAGTCTTCCGTGGCCAAGTTGATCGCCCGCTTCTACGATTTCCAGGACGGTTGCATCCGTGTCGACGGGCAGGACGTTCGCACCTTCGATCTGGAAAGCTACCGCCGCCAGCTGGGGGTGGTTTCCCAGGTGCCTTTTCTGTTCTCGGGAACGGTAGCCGACAACATCCGCTACGCCCGGGGTGAGGCGAGCGATGCGGAAATTGCCGCCATTGCCACCCAGATCGGGCACGGGGAATGGCTGGAGACCTTGCCCCAGGGCCTGGCCACCGAGGTGGGGGAGCGCGGCTCGCAGTTATCCATGGGCCAGCGCCAGCTGGTGTCTCTGATGCGCGTGCTGGTGCAGCGTCCGGCGGTCTTCATCCTGGACGAAGCCACAGCCAGCATCGACCCGTTTACCGAGCACCAGATCCAGGAGGCCCTCAAT
>JAAZNB010000698.1 GCA_012798515.1 Chloroflexota bacterium | reverse complement strand
CAGCGGAAGAACAGCTTGTAGGCGTGGAACAGGTACGGCGGGTGGTCGTGGCCTTCGCGGTCATACAGGGCCAGCAGCTTGTGCGCCTTCACCTCGTAGCCGGTCTCTTCCCACACCTCGCGCTCCACGGCCTGGCTGGGCGCCTCGTTGACGTCCACCCAGCCGCCGGGCAGGGTCCAGCCTCCGTCGGCCAGTTCTTGCACCAGCAGCACCTGCCCGTCCCGGAAGACCACCCCGCGCACGTCCACCTTGGGGGTGGTATAGCCCGACTGCTGGTGGTAGATCTCCAGGATCTCGTGCAGATCCACGTGGGTATATTCGGAGACGATCTCCGCCGCCAGGTCGCGCACGGCCTCGAAACGTTCCACGTCGAATGGGCTGGTGGTGTAAGTCAGGCCGCTCTGGGCAATCGACTCCAGCCGCCGGGCCCATTCCAACCACTTGGGTATCGTCATAGTCCACCTGGTTCGCTCAAGATGTACCAGGCCGCAACCCGTCACAGGAATTGACAGCCTGATTTGAAGTCTGTATAATCAAAGCTACTCTATTCTATATGGTCTTTGCCAAAAGGAGTAGGCCAGTCGCAAGCTGACAGAGAAGGAGCGCCTGGGCTGGAAGCCTCCACAGGTCTGCCTGGCCGAAGTAGTTTGGTTAGACTGCCGAAGAAACCCGGCCTCGAAGCCGGGGATTAGACCGGCACGGGTGAGCCCGTTAGCGCGAAACCGGATGATGGTCCGGAAAGAGTGCGCCGGGTAGACCGGCGAGCCGAGGTGGTACCGCGGAAGCCCAGCCTTTCGTCCTCATGTGGACGGGAGGTTTTTGTTTTTATACAGATCCTATTATTCATCAAGGAAAGGTCGCATGCCAGAAACCGATCTGCCCAAAACCTACGATTTTGCTGCCACCGAGCAGCGCCTGTATGATTGGTGGGAGAAGAGCGGCTATTTCAGCCCCAGTAGTGACCCCCGCCGGCCGGATTTCGATCCCTCCTGCAAGCCCTTCGTCATCTCCATCCCGCCGCCCAACGTGACCGGCGGGCTGCACCTGGGCCACGCTATGTTCGTATCCATGGAAGACCTGATGATCCGCTACCATCGCATGAAGGGTTTCTCGGCCCTGTGGGTACCCGGCACGGACCACGCCGGCATCGCCACCCAGCTGCAGGTGGAGAAGATGCTGGCCAGCGAGGGCCTCAGCCGCGAAGGCATCGGCCGTGAAGAATTCCTGCGCCGCACCTGGGCCTGGAAAGAAAAATACGGCGGCATCATCACCCAACAGGTGCGCCGCCTGGGCTCTTCCTGCGATTGGAGCCGGGAGCGCTTCACCCTCGACCAGGGCCTGTCCAAGGCCGTGCGCGAGGCCTTCGTGCGCCTGTACGAAAAGGGCCTCATCTACCGCGGCCCGCGCCTGATCAACTGGTCCCCCGGCCTACGCACCGCCGTCTCCGACCTGGAGGTGGAATACAGCCAGGAACCCGGCACGCTGTATTACTTCAAGTACATGCTGGCCGATAGCGATGGCGAGTACATCCCCGTGGCCACCACCCGCCCCGAGACCATCCTGGGCGATACCGCCGTGGCCGTGCACCCCGAAGACGAGCGCTACCAGCGCTTCGTGGGCCAGAAGGTGCTGGTGCCCATCCTCAACCGGGCCATCCCGGTCATCGCCGACGAGTACGTCGACCGCGAGTTCGGCACCGGGGCGCTGAAGATCACCCCCGGCCACGACCCCAACGACTACCAGATCGGCCTCAAGCACGGCCTGCCCATCATCAGCATGCTCGATCAAGAAGCCAGGATCAACGCCAACGGCGGGCCCTACACCGGGCTGGACCGCTTCGCAGGCCGCAAGCGCCTGTGGGAAGACATGCGCACCGCCGGCCTGGTGATCAAAGAAGAGCCGTACCAGCTCAACGTGCCCCGCTCACAGCGCGGCGGTGAGATCGTGGAACCCATGGTCTCCACCCAGTGGTTCGTGCGCATCCAGTCCCTGGCCGACGCCGGGCTGGCGGCCGTGCGCGAGGGCCAGATCCGCATCGTGCCCGAGCGCTTCACCAAGGTGTATTACAACTGGCTGGAAAATATCCAGGATTGGTGCATCAGCCGCCAGCTGTGGTGGGGACACCGCATCCCGGTGTGGTACTGCGAGCAGTGCGGCGAGATGACCGTGGCCCGCGAGGACCCCACCCACTGCGCCCACTGCGGCAGCGAGCGGATCTACCAGGACCCCGACGTGCTGGATACCTGGTTCTCCTCCGGTCTGTGGCCCTTCTCCACCCTGGGCTGGCCGGACCAGACCCCCGACCTGAAGTACTTCTACCCCACCACCATCATGGAGACGGGCTACGACATCCTCTTCTTCTGGGTGGCGCGCATGATCATGTTCGGCCTGGAGTTCACCGGCAAGCCACCCTTCGACGTGGTCTACCTGCACGGCCTGATCCGCGACGAGCACGGGCAGAAGATGAGCAAGACCAAGGGCAACGTCATCGACCCGCTCATCGTCATGGACGAGCTGGGCACCGACGCCCTGCGCTTCACCCTGCTGGTCGGCGCCACGCCCGGCAACGACATGAACCTGAGCGTCAAGAAGGTGGAGGCCAACCGTAATTTCGCCAACAAGATCTGGAACGCCGGCCGCTTCGTCACCGGCGCCATCGAGCAGGCCCCCGCCGCGCCCCAGGGCGCCCCGCAGTGGACCCTGGCCGACTCGTGGATCTGGGCCCGCCTGCAAGCCCTGGAGAGTGACGTCGACCGCTTGTTCCAAAATTACCAGTACGGCGAGGCCGGCCGCCAGATTTACGATTTCTTCTGGAGCGAGTTTGCCGACTGGTACCTGGAGATCGCCAAGCTACAGCTGGCCGAAGGCGGTGACCGGGCCTTCTACACCGCCGACACGCTGGTGCGCGTGCTGGACGCCTGCCTGCGCCTGCTGCACCCCTTCACCCCCTTCGTCACCGAAGAGCTGTGGGGCCACCTCAAACGCGCCGCCCAGGCCCATTCGCCCCACCTGGGGCCCAAGACTGGCTGGGAAGCGGCCCTCATCGTGGCCCGCTGGCCGGAGGGCAACCCGCCCGAGGGCTGGGAAGAGCAAAAGGTGGCCGATTTCACCCTGCTGCAAGACGTGGTGCGCGCCATCCGCAACCTGCGCGCCGAGAAGAAGGTCGCCCCCGGCAAGCGCATCCCCGCCATCCTGGCCGCCGGCGAGCGCCTGAGCGTGCTGCAGGAGTCGGCCGCCACCCTGGCCGCCCTGGCCTTTATCGATCCGCAGGCGCTGGACATCCGCGCCGCCCTGGACGAAAAACCGCAGGGCGCCGTCTCGCAGGTCGTCTCCGGCGTGGAAATCTTCCTGCCGCTGGCCGACCTGGTGGATGCCGGCGCCGAGCGCGCCCGCCTGGGCAAGGAGCTGGCCGAGGTGCAGAGCCAGATCCAGCGCCTGGAGGGCCTGCTCCACAGCCCCTTCGCCCAGAAGGCCCCCGCCGCGGTGGTCGACAAGGAGCGCCAGAAGCTGGCTACCTACCAGGAATCGGCCGTCAAGCTGCAAGAGCAGCTCGACAGCCTGGGATAAGGTGTAAATGGTCAACCGGCTGCACTGCGACGTCGCAGTGCGGCCGGT
>JAAZNB010000697.1 GCA_012798515.1 Chloroflexota bacterium | reverse complement strand
GCATTTAAAAAGTTTGACGGCGGATTATTACCACTTTATAATCAATCTTAATCAGCCCGTGTTCCCAGAACGTATCTAAAACGTGTCTAAACAGGCCGTTTTACGGGCCGCAGCAGATACATCATGGCCGATCTCAAGATTCACCTGTTTGGCTGCTTTCAAGTAAGTTATCAAGATACACCGCTCACCGGTTTCAAATCCGACAAGGTACGGGCCCTGTTGGCCTACCTGGCTATTGAAACGCGCCTGCACGCCCGCACCTCTCTGGCCGGCCTGCTGTGGCCAGAGCTGTCCGAAGAAGCCGCCAACAGCAACCTGCGTTCTTCCCTGGCCAACCTGCGCAAGATTTTCGAAAAAGACGCCGGCCTGTCCACCCCGGTACTGCTGATCGACCACCACGCCGTACGCTTCAACCCAAACGTCGAGGTGGAATGCGACGTCATCCAGTTCGAGGCGGCCACCAAGGAAGGCAACCTGGAAACGGCCGTCCACCTCTACCGCGGGGAACTGCTCGAAGGCCTGTATTCCCGCAGTATCCCCTTCGACGACTGGCTGGAAATGCGCGCCGAAGGGCTGCACCAGAAGGCCCTGTATGCTTTGAACACCCTCTCCAGGGAAAACTTCAAACGTGGCGATTTCGAGCAAGCCATGCGCTTTGCCCGCCGCCAGCTCGAACTGGAATCGACCAGCGAAGAAGCGCACCGGCAGATCATCTATATCCTGGCGGTGAACGGCCAGCGCAGCGCGGCCCTGGCCCAATTCGAACGCTGCAAACGGCTGTTGAAAAAAGAACTGTCCATCGACCCGGCTCCGGAGACCATCCAGCTGGTGGCCGCCATCCGCCAGGGACGACTGCTCTCGCCCATCTCCATGCCGGTTAAATTTCGGGCAGTCGGCGAGCCGCAGGAAAAATTCGTCTCCCGTGAACGAGAACTGGCCTGGTTAGACGCCCACCTGCGGGCGGCGCTCTCCATGCACGGCAACGTGGTGTTCATCACCGGGGACGCCGGCAGCGGCAAGTCCTCCCTGGCCGAGGCCTTTATGCGCCAGGCTATCCAGAGCGATCCGCGCCTGGTGGCCGTAAAAGGCAATTGCAACGCCCTGGGCGGCATCGACGCTCCCTACCTGGCCTTTCGGGAGATCTTACGCACCCTGGTGGGCTCCGATGAGCAGCGCTGGAAAGAGAACGAGACCGAGCTGGAGCTAAACAAACGCCTGATCGGCTCACGGGCGCGGGTCAACAAGATCCTGGAAGATTTCTCCCCTGTCCTGCACAAGCTGCTGCTCTCCGGTCAAAATGACGCCGTGGAAGAGTACATCTATCAGGCCCAACCCATCAAACACAGTTACATCTCCGAGCAATTCACGCTCATGGTGCGTGAGCTTTCCCGCCAGACCCCCTTGCTGCTGGTGTTGGACGATTTACAGTGGGCCGACGAAGAGTCGCTCCAGCTGCTGCTTTACCTGGGGCAAAGGCTGAGCGACATGCCGGTGATGATCACCGGCATCTTTCGTTCCGAAGAGGTCTCCGCCGGGCGCGGCAGCCGCCGCCATCCGTTGGAAACGATCGTCCACCAGTTCCAGGCCCTGTCCGGCGAAGTTTGCCTGGACCTGAACAAATCCGATGGCAAGGCTTTCATCCGCGCCCTGTTGGACAGTTATCCCAACCAGTTCGAAGACGGTTTTCATGACCTGCTTTACCAGCGCACGGGAGGGCACGCCCTGTTCACCGTCGAGCTGCTGGACAGCCTGCAAAGCCAGGGCAACCTGAAGCAAAATAAACAAGGGCGCTGGGAGGCCAGGGCACAGATCAACTGGCAAAAGATCCCCACGCGCATCGAAGCCGTCGTCGCCGAGCGCATCGGCCGCCTGCCGCCCTTCTGGCGTTCGGCGCTGACCGTAGCCAGCGTGGAGGGCGAACGTTTCACCGCCGAGGCATTGGCCCTGATCCTGAACAGCAGTGTCCGGGTGACCATTCGCGGGCTGAGCGAGGTCGCCGGGCGACAGCACGGGTTGGTCGTCTCCCAGGGCACCCGCATGATCAACGGGCGGCGCCTGACCTTCTATCGCTTCCGTCACATTCTCTTCCAGCGGTACCTTTACCAGCATCTCGACGATGCCGAGCGCCCCTACCTGCACAAAAGCCTGGCCAACGCCCTGGAAGAGGTCTACCGGGAGGATCGCTTCGAGCTCAACGCCCTGGCCCCACAGCTGGCCTGGCACTACGAACAGGCCGGAGAATACAGCAAAGCCGCCGAGTATTTCTTCCTGGCCGGGCGCGACGCCAACCAGCTGGCCGCCATGAGCGAGGCCGCCGGGCACCTCAATCACGTCCTGGGGCTCCTGGAAGGGCTGCCCGTGGATCCTGCTCGAAAACGCCTGGCGATGAACACCCACATGGAACTGAGTATCACCTACCTGGCCCTGTTTGGCTGGGGCAGCGAACAACGCGAGCTGGCCCTCAAAAAGGCCTACCGGCTGGCCCGCGAGCTGGAAGAGATCCAGCACCAACTGCACCTGAGTGCCCAAATCGCCGATAATTACGTGGGCGGAAGAAATTTCCAATCTGCTATCGAAATCGGGGAAGAGCTGATCCACCTTTCGGAACAGCAGGACGAAAAGAACTATCTCATCCTCGGGCAAAGGGTCATCGGGGAAAGCATGATCGTCTCGGGAAGGATTGCCGAGGGCACTGAACTCTTGCATACGGTGCTCCCCTACATCATCGAGCACCAGGATGCGCCCGAATTTCGTTACCTGGGGGGACAATCCGACTCCCTGCGCATCTACCTGGCCCTGGGCTCCCTGATCAGCGGGTATCCCGAGCGCGCCGGCCAGATGATCGACGACGTCATCCTTCACATCGACGAGCACAACAGTGGCATTCTGAACGGCTATGCCATGACCATGGCCTTGATCATATCCATCCTGATCGAAGACACAGCCAAAGTGGCCTATTACATCCCCAAACTGGAGAACCTGGTCAAAACGGGAGAGTACAACGTTTACCAGCCCTGGTTATGGGTGGCTAACGCCTGGCAAGACGCCCGCCAGGGCAAGCGAGAATACCGCATCAAGAATATCAGCAGCAAGATCTTTGTCTGGCAGCAACTGAAATCATTCAGCGGCTACCCATTTCTGATCCATACTGCCGTGGCCTTGTTATTGGAGAACGACCTGGTTGACGAATGCGAAAAGATCCTGGATAGCTTGCTGCAGGACGTCGAAACTTTCACCGGCCCCGGGATCATGTATGCCAGGCTGATCGCCCAAAAAGGCGAAATCCGCCTGCGGCGCGGTGACACGGCCGGCGCCGAGGCCCATTTTAACAAGGCCATCCAGGTGGCCCGCTGGCAGGGCGCCAAGTTATGGGAATTGAGCACCATCATGAATCTGTGCCGGCTCAAGCACCAGCAGGGCTACACGGCCGAATACTACCCCATGTTGCAAGAAATCTACGCCTGGTTTGGTGAAGGGTTCGACCGGCCGCTGCTGCGTCAGGCGCGTGCCCTGCTGGACGAGATGCAATCCGCCCTGAATTAATTTTTTTAGGCTGGTTCCGGGCTCATTCCGCCGGATAGACGTAATCTTCCTCCCGGATCAGGCGGCCCATCTTTTGCATCTCCTGGCGCGTGGCGCGCACCAGGTGCTGCATGCCCACCTGGCGGTCCTCCTGGGCCGCCAGGAAGGCCGCCGTGACCAGGATGTTGCGTATGCTG
>JAAZNB010000696.1 GCA_012798515.1 Chloroflexota bacterium | reverse complement strand
GTGATCGATTACCTGCGGGATAAGCGCCTGCTGTTGGTGCTGGACAACTTCGAGCAGCTGGTCACGGCTGCGCCGGTCGTCTCCGGCCTGCTGGCCGCCGCCCCGCACTTGAAGGTCATCGCCAGCAGCCGCACGGCGCTCAAACTGCACGGCGAACGCGAGTTCCCCGTCCCACCGTTGGAACTGCCCGGCCGGGACGGCGCGGCCACGCTGGAAGAGCTGGCCGGGAACGAATCCATATGCCTGTTCGTCGAGCGGGCCCAGGCGGTCCGGCCGGCTTTTGCCTTGACCCAGGACAATGCCGCCGCGGTGGCCGATATTTGTCGCCGCCTGGACGGGCTGCCCCTGGCCATCGAGCTGGCCGCGGCGCGGGTCAAGCTTCTGTCCCCGCAGGCCATCCTGGCCCGCCTGGACGACCGCTTGAAATTGCTCACCGGCGGCGCCCGCGACCTGCCTGCCCGCCACCAGGCGCTGCGCAACACCCTGGAATGGAGCTACAGCCTGCTGGCGCCGCAAGAAAAGCTGTTGTATGCCCGCCTGGGCGTCTTTGCCGGTGGCTTCACCCTGGAAGCCGCCGGGGCAGTGTGCAACCCGGATAGCCAGCTCGACGTCCTGGAAGGCCTGACTTCCCTCGCGGACAACAGCCTGCTGCGCCAGGCAGAGGAAGCCGGCGACGAGCCGCGCTTCGGAATGCTCGAAACCATCCGAGCCTACGCCCTGGAGAAGCTGGCCGAGATCGGGGAACTGGCCCCGCTGCAAGAACGGCACGGGCGTTATTTCAGCGGGGTGCTCCTCCAGCAGGCCGGGGAGCAGCTCTACTCCCCCCGGGCCCTTTACTGGTTGAACTGGATCGAAAGGGAGATCGACAACGTGCGCGCCACCCTCGACTGGAGTCTGACGGTCGCAGACGGCGCCGAACTGGACGCCGGGCTGGCCTGGTCTCTATTATGGTTCTGGTACCGGCGCGGCTACCTGAGCGAGGGCCGCCGGTGGACCGGCCACGTCCTGGCCCTCCCGGCGCTGCAAAAAGCCACGCCACCCCGCGCCCTGGCCCTGGTGGTCAGCGGCATGATGGCATTATGGCAGGGCGAACAGGAAAATGGCCTGGCAAAAATCCGGGAAAGCCTGGCCATCGAGCTACAGCTGGAGAACGAACAAATGGTGGCCCCATTGCTGTTTGGCAACGGCGTGGCGCTGATCAACATGGGCCGGGACAGCGCCGCACGGCCTTTTCTGGAAGAAGCCCAGGCGCTGTTCAAACAACAGCACCAGGACTATTTTCACATCTTTACCATCGTCCACCTTGGCAACGTAGAACTTGGGCTGGGCAACGCCGAGCAGGCGCGCGCCCTGCAAGAGGAGGCTTATATTCAGGCCCAGGCGTTCGACGAAAACTGGCTGATCTCCTTTGCCCTCAACAACCTGGGCGAGGTGGCCCGCGTCCAGGGGCAGTATCAACAGGCGCGTGGCTATTACGAGGCCTGCGAAGCCTTGCTGTGTGACACCGGCGACACCGGCGACCTGGCCCGCTTCGCCCACAGCCTGGGTTACGTCGCTCTGCACGAAGGAGATTATTCCCGGGCCGGAACACAGTTCCGTGACAGCCTGGCCATGTTTCGGCGCCTGGGCAACCGGCGGGGGATGGCCGAATGCATGGCCGGCCTGGCCGGGTTACAGGCCCGGCAGGGACAGGTCGCCTGGGGAGCCGTCATGCTCAATGCAGCGGAGGCGGTGTTGCAGAGCACCGGCGGCGCCTGGTGGCCTGCCGACCGCCTCGAAGTGGAACGCAACCAGGCATACATCCGTTCTGCCCTGGACGAAGCCGCCTGGGCGGAGGCGCAGGCGCGCGGCAGGGCCATGACCCTGGAACAGGCCCTGGCTTTTGCTGCCCCGGAGGCGTGAGGCATGCCGCCGGAACCGGCCGGCCGGGGGGACGAACTGCCCTTGCGGGTCAGCGTTGCCACACTCGACCGGGTGATCTTTCCCCACCCGCAAGACGGCGCGCCCCAGCTGGCCCTGGAACGCAAGGCCAGCCTGGAGAAAGACGGCCGCACCCGGGTGTGGGCCCAACCCTTCGGCGGCGGGGTACGCATCCTCGACGCTCGCCCCTTGCAGGCCCTCACCGGCCCGCTGCGCTTCGACAGCCCGCGCTCGCAGGCCGAACAGGACTTACGCATCTTGATCGCGCCGCCGGATTGGGAGGCAGTCAAGCGCTTCTGCATCCGCTGCCTGCAAGACCCCGAGAACGCCGTCCTCGAAGCAAGCCCGCAGCGTGAGCTGCACGAAGAATTCGCCGAGACGCTCGGCCTGCGCCTGCGGCCCGGGCAGTACACCTACCGGCCGGCCGGGTTCGTCGTCGAAGACGGGCCTGTGCCCACGGACAACGTCTATGCCCGCGGGCTGCTCACGGCCCGCCTCTACCATATTTTCGAAGTGCGCCTGCTCGACCGGGAACTGGGCGCGGCCCTGCTGGCCGCCGGCCAGGGGACCACAGACCCGGCCCTGGCCCGCCTGGCCCGGGAAGACGCCCGCCGGGGTGGGCGGGGCCGGGCCAACGCCGTCCTGACCCTGTCCCTGAGCCGGGTGCGCCAGGCCTACGCCGCCCTCCCGCCCGCCGGGCGCTACCGCGGCATCACGCTGGCGGGCCACGCCCTGGACCAGAGCGTGCTGGCCATCCTGGATGGGGTCGACGCCCCGCAGTACCGCAGGTTGTGAGCCCCCGCGCACATTTGACAAGGAGTGGAACCCTATGCCAGCCAGAAAACCCGCCCCGGGCGCACCGAAAAGCGTCGAAACCGATCACCTCGGCCTCGAACGGCTGATCTTCTTCAGCGACGCCGTGTTTGCCATCGCCATCACCCTGCTGGCCATCGACATCCGCCTGCCCGAGACGGAGACCCCGCTGACCGACGCCCGGCTGGTGCAGACGGTGCTGTCCTTGTGGCCCCAATACCTGAGCTACTGCATCAGTTTTCTGGTGATTGGCCTGTTCTGGATCGGCCATCATCGCAAGTTCCGTTTCATCCAACGCTACGACACCAACCTGCTGATGCTCAACATCCTCATGCTCATGCTGGTGGCTTTCGTTCCATTCCCCACCTCGATCCTCAGCGCCTATGGCACACAAGCCGCCACCATTCTGTATGCAGCTTTTATGTTGGCCCTGGGCCTGGTGAACCTGGCTATCTGGTGGTACGCGGCGCGACACAACCGTTTGATCGACCCGCATTTCGATCCCCGCTGGCGGCGGCGCGAGACGCTGCGGGCGGCGAGCGTACCGGCCGTCTTCGCCTTCTCCATCGCCCTGGCCTTTCTCAACGCCGACGTGGCCAAATTTTCCTGGATACTGGTCGCCGCCATCTTGCAGCTTGCCGGCGCGCCCCGGGGTGAAGTCTGAGCCTCGCCGGTCCGGCAACACACTTTGAGAAGACGGGCGTACAATCCTAAACAGAGGCATTCACCACCCCCGTTAAATAAACTACGGGCAGTATAATTTCATATGGGATGACTTCTTTGCAGTTCGACGCCGGCCCATACACCTTCAACGCCGTTTCCTTGATCATCATCGGGGTCACCAGCGCCTTGTATTTGCTGCGCCTCAAGGGGAAACCGGCCGTGGCCTGGCTGGTGCTTCTGGGATTGGTCTGCTTTACCGCCAGCATGGCGGCCATGATGCTGACCAACCTGGTCCTGTGGGGCAAAGCGCTGGCCCCGTTCACCGACGCCTGGTCGGTGGCCAGCATGGCCGTCACGGTCGAATTTGCCTATCGCTACCCAACCCGCATCGACTCGATCCAGTCGCGCCTGGTGCGCGGCCTGGCCCTGGCTGCCGGCCTGCTGTCCATGGCCATCAGCATCTACAGCGCTTACCAGATCCTGGCCGTCCACAACTATGGCTACAACCTCCCCACGGCCTTCTGGTTCCTCAACCCGGTCAC
>JAAZNB010000125.1 GCA_012798515.1 Chloroflexota bacterium | reverse complement strand
TCGAAACACAATGCAAGCCCGGCCTTCTGCCGAAAAGGCGGGCGGAAACGGGCAAAAACCGGCTTATAATCGATACGGGGCAGGGGCCGGTCCTGCGCTCCCACCTCAAACCACGCATAGAACGGAGTTTACCATGCAGCACACGGACAACTATCACGACCGGTTGAGCGCCTATTACCAGCATGCCCGGGCCAACGGGTACGCCATCCCGGCCTTCAATTTCAACGACATGTGGCAGCTCCTGGCCATCCAGCGGGCGGCGCAGCAGGAAAAGGCCCCCGTCCTGGCGGCGGCGACCGGCAGCGTGATCAAAGCCATCGGCATGGGCATCACTGCGGCCATGGGCCGCTGGGGCATGGAAGACCAGCCCGGCTTCTTCCTACACCTGGACCACTCCAAGAAAGTGGAAGAATGCCAGGCGGCCGTGGACGCCGGCTTTGCCTCGGTGATGATCGACGGCTCGGCCCTGCCGTTGGAAGAGAACATCGCCATGACGCGCGCCGTGGTGGCATACGCCCACCCGCGCGGCGTGTTCGTGGAAGGTGAGCTGGGTCGCCTGGGCGGGCGAGAAGAAGACGTCAGCGGCGGCGCGGCGTTGGTGCAGATCGAAGACGTGCAGCGCTACGTGAACGAGACCGGGGTCGATTCGCTGGCCGTGGCCATCGGCAACGCCCACGGCTTCTACAAAGCCGCCCCCGTGCTGGATTTCAAACGCCTGGAAGAAGTCGGCCAGGTGGTCTCCATCCCCCTGGTGCTGCACGGCGGCACGGGCATCCCCGAAGACCAGCTGCGCCAGGCCATTCGGCTGGGCATGAACAAGGTCAACGTGGGCACCCTGCTGCACCACGCTTATCTGCAGGGGCTGCGCACTGCCCTCAATGAGGCCCCCGACTCGTACGACGTCAAGGCGGCCTTCGGCCAGGCCATCCAGCCGGTGATCGCAGTGGTTTGCCAGTCGATCCACCGTGTGGGCGCCAACGGGCGCCTGGAGGGCCTCCTGGCGCTGCCTTAGGCGCGCCGGGAAGGGGACAGCAGCATGATCGTTCACCTGATCGGTGGTGATTTCGGCTGTGGCAAGACGGCCCACATCCTGGCCGCGGCGCGGGAGATGCAGCAGCGCGGTACGCCGGTGGGCGTGGTGGTATACACCCCGGGCCAGTTGCCGGTGGACGCCCTGGCCTACCAGGCCGCCAACCTGCCCACCCTGGCGCTGCCAACCGGCCAGGCGCGGGACGCCGGCGCGGCGCGCCTGGCGCGGTTTTACCGCCTGGTGCGCCCGCAGGTGGTGTTCGTGGAACTGCCGGGCAGCTTTTGCGGCCCGGCGGCCGGGGCCGCCGGCTGCTTTTACCCCCTGGCGGAAGGCGACGCGCCGGGCTACACCGTGGTGGCCAACGCCGCGCAGTTGCAGCCGGCGCGGGCCGGGGATGGCTCCGGTGCGGCCGGCCGGGTGCTGCGCCAGGCGGCCGGCGCCGGGCGCCTGCTGCTGTACGGCGCCCGGGATGGGGACGGCGCACTGGAGGCCTGGCGCGCGGCGCTGCCCGGCGTAGCGGTGCAATGCGCCGGCCCGGACGCGCCGGCCGGGCCGTGGGAAAACGCCGTAAGCGGCGGGGCAGGGGTGGCCCAAGACGAGGATGGCCGGCCGCAGGGCGTCCCGGGGTTCACCTGGGTGGAGGCCCGGGCCGAGATCCACCTGCCGCACGCCACCGGGCGCCAGCACGTCACCCGCCTGGCGCAGGCCGCGGCCGGCGAGCTGCGCAGCCGCGGCGGATTGCTGCACCTCAAGTTCTTCTTCCAGGGTGTGATCGGTAAAGCCCTGGTCAGCATGGGACCGCTGGCCGAGGACGGTTGGGAGCGGCGCGTGCCGCTCTTCTCCGGCGACCGGGTCAACCTGTGGGTCAACAGCTGGTGGGAAGGGGATGCGGCCGGGGCGCTGCCGGCGCTGGAGGCGGCCCTGACCCCCGCCGGGGATGACCCGGGCGTGCAGCGGGCAGCCTTCGAGGGCCGCGAGTCCCCGGCCTGATCAACGCGGCTTGTGGATGCGCCACAGCACCCGCCCGATCACCCGCTCCGGGTCGACCGGGCCGAAGGTGCGGCTGTCGGCGCTGTCGGGGTGCAGACCGGCCACCACCAGGCGCCGGTCTGTGGGTTGGATGGACTCCAGGCGCTTGACCAGCAGACCGTAGCCCGGCTGGTAGAAGACCAGCAGGTCGCCGGGGCGCAGGCGGGAGGAAACGCCGCAGGGGACCTTGCGGACGACCACAAAATCCCCTGCGTAGAGTTCCGGCTCCATGCTGCGGCCGGTGATGCGCATGACACGGATCATGCCAGGACGGGCAGGACCATCTCTTCGCCTGGTTTGTAGGGGGCCTTGACGCGCTGGGTGGCGACGCCCTTGGTCTGCCAGAAGATCTCGGCGAACTGGTTGACGGTGTGGAGCAGTTCCACCGCCGTCTCGCGGCTGGCCGACTGGCGGCTCTTGGAGCCCAGCTGCATGATCTTGTGCACCACGCTGTGCAGCTCGGGGAAGCGCTCGAGGTGCTCCTGTTTGATGTAATCGCCCCAGATGACGCGCACCTCCCGCTTGCACAGCTCGGCGTGCTCTTCCTTGACGGCGATGTAACGCGCCAGGCTGTTCTGGTATTCCAGGCTGCCCGGCTGGTGGCTCTTGTCCAGCTCGGTCATCAGGTCTACCATGCGAATGACGGTCAGGGCCGCTACCTGGGCCAGGTGCGGGTCGTAGATCCCGCACGGGATGTCGCAGTGTGCCTGGGCCTCGTCGAACTCGAAGGCCTGGTCTAGTTTTTTGAATACCTGGTAGATCATATTCCCTCCCTATGCATCTGAAAATAAAAACCCGCCCGGCCGTCTTCTACCCCACGACGGCAGGCGGGTGGATACCTATGCCTGGGTCTGGATCTGGGCCCACAGACCGGCGCCGATAATCCCCGCGTTGACCCCCAGGGCGGCCGGCACGATGTCGATCTGGTCGACCGGCACGACGAAGACGCGTTCCTTGACCGTGCGGCGCACGGGCTCGAGCAGTAGATCCCCCGCCTCGGCCACGCCGCCGCCGATGACCACCCGCTGCGGGCTGACCGCCACCAGGATGTTGGCCACGGCGATGCCCAGGTAATAGCCGGCGCGTTCGTAGATGTCGATGGCGATCGGGTCGCCTTCTTTGGCGGCCTGGGCGATGACCTTGGGGTTGACCTTGTTGAGGTCATAATCGACCAGGGTAGCGATGCGGGTCGCCTGCCCCTGGGTGATGTATTTCAAGCCCACGGCGGTGATGGCCGGGCCAGAAGCGTAGGTCTCCAGGCAGCCGTGGTTGCCGCAGCCGCAGGGCGGGCCGTCGAAGTTGATCGTCTGGTGGCCCAGCTCGCCGGCCGAACCGCCGATGCCCAGGTGCAGCTTGCCGCCGATGATCAGGCCCCCACCGATGCCGGTGCCCAATGCCAGGCAGGCCACGGTATCGATGCCGCGCCCGGCGCCCAGCTTCCATTCGCCGACGGTCATGGCGCGCACGTCGTTGATCAGGAAGGTGGGCAGATGAACTGCGTTGGAGATGACGCCGGTGATGGGGACTTCGATCCAGTTTCCGATCAGGTTGGGCATGAAGAGCGACATGCCGCGTTCCATATCCATGGTGCCGGGGGCGCCGATGCCGACCCCGCCGATCTCGGAACGATCGACGCCGCTGGCGGCAATGACCGTGTCGATCAACTGCGCCATGCGGGCCAGGACGGCCTCGTGACCCTCGCGGGCCAGGGTGGGGACGGAGGTGACTCCACTGAGTTCACCGGTCAGCGGATCGACCACAGCTGCTTTGAGATTGGTTCCGCCAAGATCACAGCCTACGTATTTTTTCATGCTGCCCTCAAGGATGAAATGATAGAAAAGAACAGGTACCGCTGCCCGGCCCGGCAGGGACGCCCGGCGCCGGCGGCGCTCCCCTGGTACGCCTCGACCACCATCATCCTTCCACCTGGGCTGCGCAATACCGATATCTGTTTTTAGTATAACCCAAGTTTGATTTAAGCGGGCTGGGGATTGCCGCCCCGGCCAGGGTAAACGCATCTAAATTGCCAGATGCATTTGCGGACTTTTGCCACTCCCCCCGGCCCCCTCTCCGCGGCCAAAAGCGCCGCGCAGAGGGGGAGAAAAGATTTTTCTGCGAGATGGCTGTATCTGGCGGCACATT
>JAAZNB010000006.1 GCA_012798515.1 Chloroflexota bacterium | reverse complement strand
GCGGTTTGAAACCAATCCACTTGATTCACGTTTTTCAAATGAGGAGGAAAACATGAAAAACACACCCTTACAAAAATGGGGCGGCGCAGCCGCAATTTACGAAGCACTGGCTTACATCATGGGTATGGTAGGTTTTATCATGGTGGTCAACATTTCCGAGATTACCGACCCGCTGCAGAAGGTCGCCGCCATCGCCGCCAATCAGGGCCTGCTGTCTCTGCTGCAACTGGGCGTATACATCCTGTGGGGCGGCATGCTGGTCGTGCTGTCACTGGCATTGCACGAGCGGCTGCGGGGTGAGTCTTCGGCCCTGGTCCGCACGGCGACTGCCTTCGGCTTGATCTGGGCCGGCCTGGTGATGGCCAGCGGCATGATCTACAGCGTGGGTATGGAAAAGGTCGTGACGCTGAACGCCAATGACCCGGCCCTGGCAGCCACCGTCTGGCTGACCATCGAATCGGTGGCCAACGCCATCGGCGGCGACGTAGAAATCGTTGGCGGAGTCTGGGTGCTGCTGTTGAGCGCCGCGGCGCTGCGCAACGGCGGCCTGCCGCGGGCCTTCAGTTTCTTCGGCCTGCTGGTGGGCGCGGCGGGCGCCATCACCCTGGTGCCCGCTCTGGCCGAAGCCGGCGCCATGGCCTTTGGCGTGACCCAGATCATCTGGTTCGCCTGGCTGGGCATTGCCTTGTTGAGCAGCCGGCCCCAGCCCCAGGCCGGCAAGGCGAAAGTGTACGTCGCCCCAACCGCCTGAGCTCCCTGAGCGCCTGCCCGTTCCAGGGCATGGCGCCAGATCCAAAAGCATCCAACCGCCCCTTACGCGGTTGGATGCTTTCCGGTTTATTCTAGGCCACCTCTTCCGCCGCCTGGCGGTCGTAGGTAGACTGCGCTTCCAGCATGGTCTCGATATGGCTCTCGGCCCAGACGCGCACCGCGTCCAGCAGGCCGATCAACGTTTTGCCCAACGGGGTCAGGGTATACTCGACCCGGGGAGGCACGCTGGCGTAAACCTTGCGCGTCAAGATGCCATCCCGCTCCAGCTCGCGCAGCTTTTGGGTCAGCACCTTGGGGGAGATCCCGCTGACCTCTCGGCGCAGCTCGCCAAAGCGGCGGGTCCCGCCGGACAGCCGCCCCACGATCAGGACCGTCCATTTATCCGCAATACGGTCCAGGGCCAGGCGGGTCGGGCAGTCCTGCTGGTACACATTCCATTTCATGCCATCTATAGTTTCCATTAGAAACCTGCTATCCTTTATATCACTATATTACAAACAAGTGCATACTTGCAATTATATATCATTCTGGCTAAACTAACCAGTATATCCGGTCGCGGCGCCCTATAGCCCTGCCGGAAGACATTACTGCCCGCGGCGGACGTTGCTCCGCCGCGAAGAGAGGAACCCAACCATGACCATTCTTATCACCGGCGCCACGGGCCAGTTTGGCAGCATCGTGGCGAGAACCTTATTGGAAAGCGGCCTGGGGGAAGACCTGGCCGTCAGTGTGCGCAACCCGGACAAAGCCGGCGAGCTTAAGGCCCGCGGCGTAGACGTCCGGCAAGGCGACTTCGACGACCCGGCTTCGCTTTCTCGCGCCTTTGCCGGGGTGGAACGCCTGCTGTTGATCTCGGCCACCGACGACAACGCCACGCGCATCCGCCAGCACACAACCGCCGTTCGTGCCGCCCAGGAAGCCGGGGTGAGCTTCATCGCCTACACCAGTATCGCCGGCGCCGATCGCAACCCGCTCGGGTTGGCCGAAGTACACCGCGCCACCGAAGAAGCCATCCGCGCCTCCGGCATTGCCTTCGCCTTCCTGCGCAACAACTGGTACCTGGAAAACGAGCTGGGCTACGTCCAGGCCGCCCTGGCCGGCGCGCCGCTCCGCACCGCCACGGGTGAAGGCAAAATCGGCTGGGCCCTGCGCGCCGATTATGCCCAGGCCGCGGCGGCCGTGATGGCCGGCCTCGGGCCCGAGAACGCTATTTACGAGCTCTCCGGCCCGCTGGCCACCTACGACGACTTCGCCGCCGCCCTGGGCCAGGCGCTCGGCCGCCAGGTGGACGTCGAGCACATCGATGAGGACGCCTACAGCCAGGACCTGGCCGCCTCCGGGTTGCCGGGTTTTCTCGTGCCGGTCTTCGTCGAAAATGCCCGGCTGATCCGCCAGGGCGCGCTGGCCGTAGAGAGCGACGACTTCGCCCGGCTCCTGGGCCGCCCGGTCACACCGCTGCCCGAGGCTTTTCAGCAGCTCATCGCCCGGGTGCGCAGCCAGGCTTAATGACCTCGGTCTACCGACCCAGAGGGATCGCTTTGTGGCGATCCCTCTGGGTCATTTAAGGCGGGATGAATAACTCCTGAGCCCCTTGGGCCGGACAGGGACGAGTTATTTACTTCTGGTTGGGCAAAACGCCAGAGCAACTCAGAGCCCCATCTGGTAAAATCAAATTACCTGGGGCGTTGAAAGGCGAAGCATGTACTATTGCCGCCAGGTGTTTGAAGCAGCCAAAGGTTCTATATAATAAGGGTCTTTCGGCGATCCCCAAGGCGCCAAATCGCCAGTAGACAGTTTGGCCAAAGCATTACTTTTGGAGAAATCGTATGGCTCATGATCGTAAGAAACCGGCCGGTTCCTCTTCCTCCAACCAGCAACCCCGAAGCAGGGCTCTCGGACCATCGCGAATGTCTGAAGAGGAAATCAGGCAAGCGCTGGAAGCAGCCCTGCTTGCCGAAGACTATGCCCGTGTCCTGGAACTACTGGATGCCATGCCTCGCTGGATGAAAAAACAGCCGGAATTCATGGTGATGCGTGCCAGTGCGGTCCAGGTACTGGGAGATGACCTGGAAGCTCTCCGGCTCCTACGCGAAGTCGAACGTAAATTTCCGCGTTTCAAGGCGGTTCATCTGCCGATGGCTTTGTTCTACATGGATCGAGAGTGGCCTGCCCACGCTTTACAAGCTGCGAAACGCGCCCTCACTGATCGCGATCTGTCCGCGGAGGGCCGCGCCATCCTGACCCCAATGATCGAACAAGCCACGGCGGTCATCCAACGCATGGCCGCCGAGCTGGAGCTGCCTTTCGAGACCATGCAGCACGCCTATATCTTAAATGAACGCGCACAAATAGCCATGGACGAGAACAAGCTTTTGGATGTGGATTACTTCAGCAAAGAAGCCATCAAAATTGCGCCCAACTGGAATCCGCCCTACAACAACCGCTCTCAAGCGCTTTTCTTTTCCGGAAAAATAAAGGAAGCGATTGCCGTCGCCGAGGCGGTTCTGACCCGCGACGCCGATCATATTTTTGCTTTGAGCAACCTCGTGACCTATCACCTCAGCCTGGAACAGAGCGAACAGGCGAGCCAATACGCCAGTCGCCTTGGACGGCTATACAAGCGGCTGCCCCCAGATGGTATCGATATCGAGCTCGTGATCACAGCTTTGGCATTGGCGGAAGACACGGCTACGTTGTGGAAAATTGCCCAAAGCTATCTCGATGCGCCCGCGGACAGCCTGTACGGTCGCTCCTGGCTGTGCCTGTCCGTGGCTGCCATCCGTAGCGGAAAATGGAAAGATGCTCTGAAATTGGCCCAACGGATAGACATAGAAGAGGTACCCCCGGAGGGGGAAACCCTCCTGGAGCAGCTCACCAGCGTTGCGATCCAACGCAAGCCACGTCTGGAATGGATGCCGCCCCAATATCCAGGTGTGGATATGTTCTTCTATCCCAAGGCCTTAGACGAATGGGAAGCTCTCCTGCAGAAAATATCTGATCCCATGTCGCCTTCACAAAAACGCCAGTATGCTGGCTTTTTCGAAAAATATCCGTATATGGTGACCGCCATGAAGCGCCTGCTTTGGGAAGAGACCGGTCACGAATCTGCCTTACACATCCTGGCAGATATGGACCGTCCGGACGCGGATGCTGAAATCATCCGTTTTGCCCTCAGCCAGACCGGCCCCCAGGGAGCCCGCTTGAAAGCCTTGTCGGTGTTGGTGCAGAAGGAGCGTTACTCTGTTCCGAGCATCGTCAAAATCTGGAACGAACAACTGGAAGAATGGCGGGACGTAGAATTGAATAATCAACTCATCGGTGATATCGAGCCCAACGCCCGGCCCGCCACCATGGCGTTGATCGAAAAAGCGGCCGCTGCCACGAATCCGCAGGAAACCATTTCCCTGCTGCGCCAGGCCGTCGAAACGGAACCCACTTCTTCCATCGCGCTCTTCAACCTAGGCGTGACGCTGGTTCAAAATGAAAAACCCGAAGAAGGGGTCGCCCTGATCCATCGTTCGGTAGAAGTTGACCCGGGCTACACTTATGGGCATGCCTCGATCGCACTCTCAGAAGCCCAAGATGGTCACGAACAGGCAGCTCTTGATCACCTGGCCGTGGTCACGCGGGCCAAGGTAATCGCTCGGGAAACGGCCGTGATGGCCAACCTGGCATGGTTTGTACTCGCCATTCGGAAAAACGACCTGACAAACGCTCGCCAGCGGTTCGACATGGCGGCCCAAATCCTACCCGAGCACCATTTGCTTGACCATTATGAACAAATCCTCAGGAACGCTGAAACATTGGGGGAAACGTTTGGATTCATGATCAACTACCAACGCGAAAGCGCCCAACGTGCTCACCGGAAACTTCTGAAGACGCCCCTGGCCGGCGAAATGGATTTACTCACCTGCCTGGCGTTCCATACCAAGGACATGCTGGTCAGCACGGCTCGCTTTGCCGGCGTGACATCTGCGGGTAAAAAAGGAGAGCTGGCATCCCGGCTGGCAAAAGCCCTGCTGGACCCCGACTCTTTACAGCCGGTCCTGGAGGGCCTGACCGCAGATGAGCGCCGGGCGTTACAGTGGGTCTTAGAGGCAGAGGGCGTGCAACCATGGGAAGACTTTATCTTCAACTATGGCGACGACATGGACGAATCTACCTTCTGGAATTATCACGAGCCAGAAAGCATTCCCGGCCGGTTAAAGATGTCCGGCCTGTTGTATTCGGGCACGTTGAATGGACAGACCGTGGCTTTCATTCCGGCCGACGTGCGCCCGCTT
>JAAZNB010000124.1 GCA_012798515.1 Chloroflexota bacterium | reverse complement strand
GATGGATCGTGAATCCAAATACTTTCCCCTGAGCCTGGAATCCCTCCGGGCCCTGGGAGGTTGGGCGGCGGACTGCGCCGAAAGGGCGCTGCCGGTGTTCGAGCAGCGCGTCGCTTCAGACACCCGGCCCCGGGCGGCCATTGCAGCCATCCGTGGGTTTGCCGCCGGGGGCAAGCGCACAGCCCAGCTGCGCACCCTGTCCCTGGCGGCGTTTTCGGCAGCACGCGAGGCCGGCGATCCGGCCGCCCAGGCGGCGGCTCGCGCCGCGGGCCTGGCCGCCTCCAGCGCCTACACCCATCCCCTGGCCGACGTCCAACAGACCAGGCACATTCTCGGTCCGGCCGCCTACGCCGCCCTGGCCCTCGAGCTGGAGCGCGCCGGCGATTCCACCCTCGCCGATGAGGAGGTGCTTTGGGCCATCCAGCACGCCCCCGCCGAAGCGCGCCAGATCTTGCTGCACATGCCCGCCCGGCCGGCAGGAAAAAGCCGGGTAGACGAGCTCCTCTATGCACTGGACGTGGGCATCCGCAGCCGGTCGCTGCCCCAGAACGCCTGACATCACAAGCGACCCCGGCGCATCAGGTGCGCCGGGGTCGCTTGTGAACATCCGGGATCTCGAACCCTTTATCCGTAAGCCAGCAAAGCGCCGGCGACGAGGCCGATCTGGCCCAGGTGATAGGTGACGTGCACCCACATGCGCCCGTCGGGGAGCTTGCGCACGAAGCGATCGTGGGCCAGCAGGCTGTCCGAGACGAAGAACAGCACCGCGCCGCCGACGGCCAGCGCCGCCCCCAGGGGCGGCCACTCGGGGCGCAGCGGGGTGAGTAAGGCCGAGTACAACACGGCCCCCACGGCAACCCCGTAAGACATCACCGGCAGGATCAGCCGGCGCCGGTAGGGCTGCGCCCTCAGGGCCCGGAAGACGGGCTCCAGGATGCCCCAACCGAGCACGCCGATCAGCAGCAGGGGCAGCAGCGCCAGGGGCGTGCGCGGCAGGCCACCCACGTTGAAACCGAACACGTAACACAGGTGCGCCAACAGGAAAGCCCCCAGCCCGCCCAGGAAGAAGCGCGCCGGCAGCATGAGCAAGATGTCGCCCAACAGGGAAAACACCAGCCCGGCCCCGAACCATAGCATGGCCCCCGGCCAGCCGCTGGCCTGCCACGACCACAGGATCAGCGCCAGCAAGGTGGCCGGCTTGGCCACGTAAACCACCTGGGTGAGGTGGAAACGCACCGCCACCCAATCGCACACGGCCAGGGCCAACACCAACACGAAGGTTGGGATCAGTAACCATCCCCCCCAGGCGGCCATGGGCTTATTCCGGCTCCTGGGTGTAACCCAGCAGCTTGAGCGCCTCGGGATCATTGCGCCAGTTCTTGTTGACCTTGACGCGCAGTTCCAGGTAGACCTTGCGCCCGCTCATCCCCTCGATTTCCTGGCGGGCGGTGCTGCCGATCTTCTTGAGCATTTCACCGCCCTTGCCGATGACGATGCCCTTGTGCGATTCGCGCTCCACGAAGAGGGTGGCGGCGATAAAGGCCCCCGAATCGCCGCGCTCGGTAAACTCGTCGATGCGCACAGCGATGGAATGGGGCACTTCGTCGCGCAGGTGCAGCAGAGCCGCCTCGCGCACCAGCTCGGCAGCGATCTCGCGCTCGTAGTAGTCGGTCACCTGCTCTTCGTCGTAGTAAGGCTGCCCGGCGGGCAGCAGGCCCACGATGCGCTGCAAAAGCTCGTCGCGCCCCTTGCCGGTGGTGGCCGAGAGATAGAAAGGCTCGCCCTGGGGCAGCAGGTCCTGGTAGGCGCGGCCCGGCTCGGCGGCCGGGCGGCCGGCCAGGGCGTCCAGCTTGTTCAAGGCCAGCAGCACGGGCGGCAGGCGTTTGACCGCTGCCAGGCGCGTTGCGATCAGCTGGTCTTCTTCGTTGGGCGCCTCGCTGACGTCCACCATCCATACCAGCACGTCGGCGTCTTCCAGGGTGGCCAGGGCCACCTCGTTCATGTATTCTCCCAGCTTGTGATGCGCCTTGTGCAGCCCGGGCGTGTCCATGAAGACGATCTGAGCGTTCTTCAAGGTCAAGATCCCCAGCTGTTTGCGGCGCGTGGTCTGCGGGCGGGGCGATACCGCAGCAACTTTTTGCCCCAGCAACCCGTTCATCAGGGTTGATTTGCCCACGTTGGGGCGTCCGATCACAGCCACAAATCCGGCTTTATAAGCTTTTCCGTCCTGTTCCATGCCAGTTGCCAAGCTTCCTCGTATCCAGTCGTTTGATCGTTGATCCGGCTTACACCAACCGGTAGCGGTTCACCCGGTGGCCCTCCAGGGCCAGAAGCCAGGCTTTCATCTCGAGTCCGTAATAATACCCGTTCAGGCCACGCTGGGAATTGACCAGGCGGTGGCAGGGGACCAGCGGAGGCAGGGGGTTGTGGGCCATGGCGCTGCCCACCGCCCGCGCCGCCGTGGGACGCCCCAGGCTGCGGGCCAGTTCGCCGTAGGTGCGTACCTGGCCAAAGGGGATGGCGCAGGCCGCCTGCTGGGCCCGTACCAGGAACCCATCCCGGCCGCCCCAGTCGATGGGCAGGCTAAATTCCTGCCGCCGCCCGTGGAGATATTCGTCCAGCTGGCGCACGGCCTGGGCCAGGCAGTCCGGCGGTGCGCCGTCGCCCTCCCCGGCCGGTGCGGCGGGCTGCGGCGCCGGCTGCTGCAGGGCAATGCGGGTCAACCCGGCCGGGCTGGCCCACACGCGGATCACGCCCAGGGGACTGTCTTCCAGCCAGGCGCTCCAGCAGGCCGCGCCCGGGTCCCATGTGTAGGAGAGTGTGGTGCGCATGCTTCTATTATAACCTGCCGGGGGCTCTCCCGCCCAAGGATGGCGCCGCCCCGGGCGGATGAGAAATGGCCCGGCGCGGAACTTCTGATAGGGTGCGTTGCCAACGCACCGCTTCCCCGGGATATGTGCATCCCATGGCCAACACAGACGCCTGGCGGGCCGCAAAGAG
>JAAZNB010000695.1 GCA_012798515.1 Chloroflexota bacterium | reverse complement strand
TGCAAGGGTTGCCACCAGGCGCCCATTGCGCAGGACACTGATGCGATCCGAAAAGGTCAATGCCTCACGCAGTTTATGCGTGATATATACGACCGCCTTGCCCTCGCCGCACAGCCGGCGCACGATTGCTCCCAGCGTATCGGCCTCCTGGGGCGTCAACACCGCCGTCGGTTCATCGAAGATCATGATGTTGGCCTGGCGGTAAAGCAAACGTAGAATTTCGATACGCTGCCGCTGACCAACCGTCAGGGCGCCCACGGGTACATTCAAGGGCACTTCCATGCCATACTGCTGGCTGAAGGCCCTCAGCCGGGATTCGGCGGCGTTCAAATCGATGTGCAAAGCCGGACCGGCCATGCCCAGGACAATGTTCTCCACGGCGGTGAAACTATCCACCAGCATAAAATGCTGGTGGACCATACCCACCCCTAACTCAAAGGCGTGCCGGGGAGACAGGATTGTCGTCTCCTGTCCATCCAGGAGGATTTGGCCGGCGTCAGGGCGGTAAAGACCGGCCAGGATGTTCATTAGAGTGCTCTTTCCGGCGCCATTCTCACCCAACAGGGCGTGAACCTGGCCGGCGTACAGGTCGAGGTCCACGTCTTGATTGGCGTTGACACCGGGAAAGGTCTTACAAATGCCACGCAGGGCAACCAACGGCTGGGATATATCATTCATAACCTGAGTCCAACAATAGGATCTGGAACGTCACGCGCTTGTTTAAAATCCTTTCCAGCAATCAAACCAGGCATCCCCGGTGAGGATACCGCCGGATATGCTGCCAGGGCTGCCCCGTCACGACGGTGCAGCCCCGGTAATCGAGCGATAAACAGACTACTACCCGAC
The DNA here is from genome assembly GCA_012798515.1 of Chloroflexota bacterium. Classification (GTDB taxonomy): domain Bacteria; phylum Chloroflexota; class Anaerolineae; order Anaerolineales; family Anaerolineaceae; genus JAAZNB01. Next base: position 3,818 of record JAAZNB010000695.1, on the reverse strand, counting down.
CCAGCGGTCACGAACGATCGCCGCCACCGGGCCGCCTCCGGCCGGGCCCTGGTGTTCGGCCCCACCTGAAACGTACACCATGGGATCGCCGACAATAGCAGCGATGACGCCTCCGACCACCCCCCGGGCGTGGCGGGTCTGGTTGATGTCAGAATCGTCCAGCATGGTGTGGCGGCGAGATCGCACAAACCCGGTGGGGTCCGCTTCAGCCTTGGCGTAGACGTTGACGATGCGCTGGGCCTGCTCCTCCGCAGGCCGCCAGCCGAAATCCAACCCGGCATTGACCAGGGCGCGTTTGACCGCGTCGGCGTCGATCGCATCCGCCATCACGTCGTGGCCAATGACCAGGTCCCCGCCCCAGGCAGTACTGTTGCCCATGACCAGAATCTCATTGTGCATCAGCTCGATGCCCGCCGAGGTAGAAGCAACGGAAGAATACAGTGACCAGTCGTGGCAGATTTTTTCATCGCTCAGGTCCGCTTCCTGCACTTCCCCGGTAGCCAGGGCAATCCCCAGCGCAGAAGCGCCGCGAGAGAAGCCCATCGATTCATAAGTATCGTGAGTGGCCACCGTGTAGCCGCGGTGGTAGGCATCCTCGATGCGCGCCGCGGTCAACAAAGGGCATTTGATTTGCACAAAGTGAACTTCTTTGGCGTCGGTGATTTTCGCCGCAGCCATGGCCTCACGAGCTGCACGGGCCGTCTCAAGGACCTGCGCCATGCGGCCAATTTCTTCGGGCAGGAACTCGCGCGTCCGCGCCGCACCGATAGCCAGTCGCGGGGATTTGCCATCCCCCTTCCCCGCGTTTTCGGCACAGAACACCGAAAAATGCGGGCTGAGAATACCCTCTGTGCCGCCCGACATAATCGGAGAAATACGATGGCCGGCTTCTTCCAGGCTGACGCCGAGTTTGTCTGCAAAATACACTTTCAATGCCAGGGTGGCGTACCCGCGAGTAAAGTCATTGACACAGCCGTTTCCTTCGGTTTTGCCCAGAATGGTAATGACGTCCTGCGGTTGGAAGGCGCCGGATTGGATCAATTGGTCAATCCCGCTCACGTCTTGAGGACCACCTGCCGGAACTTTGAATACTTTCGCTTGCATGTTTCACTCCTTCCTCACGATAGAGGTTTTTTGGTCACAAATTAGACCCAACGAATGTCCCCTCGTCCTATACGTGGCGAACCCGGACCGGGTCGAGATCTACTTGCCTGGACTTGCCATGGGAAGACGGCCCACTGCCCGGGCAGGCAAGGCCGCCTTTCCATATTGACCGGGTTAGAGCGCAGAAGCGACCAAGGACATCAGAATGGTGATGATCGCCACGAGCGGCATGTAGGGAGCATTGTTCTGCACGATGCGAATGATCGTAGCCCGAAAGCCAAAACCTGTGGCAGCCACGTTGACCTGTACCGGGCTCATCATGGCGCCCTGGGCCACGATCACACCCACAAAGCCAAAGATTTGCGGGGGAACGCCGGCAGCGGCTAACACGGGCAGGATGATGGCGTCGATCGCCGCCGTATATGAGGCCGAGGGAATTGCAATCAGGAAAGCAATCACCAGGGCAGACACGCCAATCAGGCTGGCGGGCAACCCGGCGGGCAATGACGCCAGCACGTTGAAGGTGCCAATTTCTGTCATCAGGTTGACGAACCCAAGGAATACACCCACCAGGAACAGGTAGCGCAGGATCGGGCGGCTACCCGAGACGAATTCCTCGGCCATCTCATTGATTTTGATCTTGAGCAGGAAACCTGCCAGGCCCAGCACAAGCAGTGGGGTTACCAGGTTGGTGAAAATATCCACGCCCACCCAACGGTTGAAGAAGGGGCCTACGATGATGAGGAACAGCAGGACGAAGAAAGGCAATGAGCGCTTCCAATCCGCGGCGTCCTGATCGCCCAACAGTTTTTGAGTGGCGACCTGTTCAGTCCCATCGTCCGTGGCCGCCCCCACCTGCGGGGGTTCTCCCGGTTTGAGGGTCCCGTTTTTAAGCGCCCGGCTGACGCCGATAAAAGCCAGCACAGCACCGATCAGCCAAAATGTAACCGTGAAAGGCAGCATGAAGTTGGCGTAGGTCTGCACGTCCCAACCCATCGCCTGAGATATGATACCCGATTCAGCCGACGCAGGCGAGGTGGCCCAAGAGGCCCCGGATACGATCGACATCCCCACGATGGTCAGGGGATTGAACCCCACGGCAGCGAACACCAACGGGGCGGTGACCAGGGTGTTGGCCGCGCCATGGCCGGCGCCATAGACCGAGAAGGCCTGCACCAGCACCATCGCCGCAGCGATCCACTGCAAACGGCCCTGAAAGATGCGTTTGATGATGTTCAACGTGGATGAGATCGAACCGGCCCTGGCCAGTACCATAGCCGTCGAGGCAAACAAAACCACCGAGGTAATCGTGAGCATGCTCACGATGCCGTTGGTGAAAAGCGTGGTGGCCTGGCCTAAGGGCAAACCGCCCACGACAATCGCCACGGCCCCGCCGACCAAACCGGCCACCAGGATATGGGCCTTGAAAGGCGGAAGGATCAAGACCAACACTACGAGCAGCGGTAGCACAATCAAAAGGTTATGCAAAAATTCAGACATGGAAAATACTCCTTAAATAGCGTGAACAGGATGTAAACCGCAGGTGGTTAAACACGCGTCAAGAATTGTTCAGTCAGCCTCCTCATGCCTAGATTTGAGATAGAAACTGCTGCATTGCCTGGACAAAACAAGCCATGGGCGCGTGGACAATCCCGGCGCCCACCTGGCCTACCCCCGCATTTTTATGCGCGATACCGGTATTGATTACCGGAGCGATACCGCTATCCACGACCTTGCGGGCATCGATCCCGATGGGAGCGCCGTCAAAATTGAGCGCCGGCAGGGAATAATTCATGTTGCGCCGCAAGGTGATCTTGTACATTTCACGGGTGATATTGAGGGCATCCTGGCTGGTCCCGCCAACGAAGCCGATGATGGCCGGAGCCGCCGCCATGGCAAAGCCGCCGATCCCGGCCGTTTCCGTGATGGAGGAGTCCCCCAGGTCGGGTGCGGCGTCATTTTCGCTGTACCCTGGGAAGTAAAGTCCCTTGGGGAATTCGGCTCCCGCGGTAAACCAGGCATCGCCGGTAGCGCTCATGCGCACCCCGAACTCGACCCCGTTGCGCGCCATGGCCGTGATGACGGTGCAATCCGGGATGCCAGCCGCGCTGTCCAATACAGCCTTCGAAGCCGCCATGGAAAGGTTGAGGTAAAAATGATCGTTGGCAGAGATGAATCCGAGCACACTGGCGACGATTTCCGGGCTCAGTGCGGAGACCAGCAATCGTCCTGTCAGCTCTTTGAACAGCAAGGCGCTGGCAGCGGCATTGCGATTGTGTCCCTCGTCGCCCATTTGCAGCGCTTTAGCGCTGATAGAACGCAAGTCCACCGGCGCCTCTGCGGTGACCACCTGCGCCAAGGTAGGGGCAAGTACATCCTGGATCCAATGCAGGCGCGTCAAGACCTCTTCGTCGTAGGCGCCGAAGCGAAGCACCCTGCCGAGGCCCTCGTTGATATTGGAATAGGCCAGGTTGTTTCCGCTTTGATTGCGCACCACCAAAACCGGCATGGATGGAGAGATAATGCCCGCCATGGGACCCACGGCGTGGAACTGGTGGCAGGGGGCAAACCGGACGCCGCCTTTTTCCAACAGCGCCGCTGCGTCTGCAGGCGTATCAGCCAGCTTCTCGAACAGCACAGCCCCCAACGCCGCCCCTTTCATCGGTCCGCACATATCCGCGTAGGCAATCGGCGGGCCGGCGTGTAAAAACTGG
>JAAZNB010000694.1 GCA_012798515.1 Chloroflexota bacterium | reverse complement strand
CCCCATCGTACGATAGCATCCAAAGGTGTGTACTACAAACTGACAAACCACACGATTGACAAAGCCATTTCCCCTCGTTAAACTAAAAACGTAAATGCTGGCTTTACAGGTTTCCCAGCCGCTTCACGAGCAGCCTAAACCTGTTCTTTTCCTGACGCGGGCTTTCCGTAGACCGAATCCAATTGAATAGGTGAAATTCACTATGAACATCCTGATCAAGAATGGCGCCGTTGTTCCGCTGACCGCTGACCGGCCGGGCGTGTTGAACCCGGGGTACGTGTGGATCGAAGGGGACCGCATTGGCCAGGTTGGCGCGGGCGCTCCGCCGCCGGAGCTGGAACAGGCGGCGGAACAGGTGATCGACGCCAGCCAGAAGGCCGTCATCCCCGGCATGGTCAACGCCCACTCCCACCTCTTCCAGACCTTTATCCGCGGCATGGCCGACGACAAGACCCTGCTGCCCTGGCTCAAAGCGGCCATCTGGCCGGTGGGGGCCGTGATGGGCGAAGAAGAGGCCTACCTGTCCGGCCTGCTGGGCCTGGTGGAGAACATCCGCTCCGGGGCCACGGCCGTGATCGACAACCAGTACCTGCACACCGACCGGCGCTCGGACGACGCCTTTTGCCGCGCCGCCCAGGAGGTCGGGGTGCGCTTCCGCATCGCCCGGGGCTGGGCGGACACCAACTACCACCCCGTGTTCATGGAAACCCCGGACCAGATCCTGGAGGCCATGACCCACCTGTACGAGACCTGGCACAACCAGGCCAACGGGCGCATCCAGGTCGAGTTCGGCCCGCTGATCCCCTGGGGCTGTTCGGCCGAGACCCTGCAGCGCACCGTGGCCCTGGCCCGCCAGTGGGGCGTGGGCACTCACCTGCACACGGCCGAGACGCGCGAAGAGGTGCAGATGAGCCTGGACGCCACCGGGCTGCGCCACGTGCACTGGCTGGAGCAGCTGGGCGTGCTGGGCCCCGACGTGCAGCTGGTACACTGCGTGTGGCTGGACGATTCCGAGATCGAGCGCATCGCCGCCACCGGGACGGTGGTGGTCCACTGCCCGGTGAGCAACATGTACCTGGCCTCCGGTGTGGCGCCGGTGCTCAAGATGCTGGCCCAGGGCGTGCCGGTGGCGCTGGCCAGCGATGGCCCGGGCAGCAACAACAGCCAGGACATGCTGGAGACGCTCAAGTTCACCGCCTGCCTGCACAAGGTGCACAACCTGGACGCCACCGCCCTGCTGCCCGAGCAGGTGTTGGAGATGGCCTGCCTGGGTGGGGCCCGGGCTTTCGGCCAGGCCGACCTGGGCCGTTTGCAGCCGGGGTACAAAGCCGACGTGGTCATCGTCGACCTGGATTCGCCCCTGATGCAGCCGGTGTGGAGCGCCGTCTCGGCCCTGGTGTACAACGCCAATGGCGGCGACGTGGACACGGTCATCGTGGACGGCCAGGTGCTCATGCAAGATAAGCACATCACCTGCCTGGACGAGAAAGCCCTGCTCCAGGAGTGCCGCCAGGCGGCGGGGCGCCTGTTGGAACGCGCCGGGATCCAGATCTAAAGCTTTCCCGGCCGTCTGGAACGTTTTTTGGGGGAGGATGAAGGCTCATCCTCCCACTGTCTTTTTCAGATCGAGCCTCAATCCAAAGGATGGTTGCGACTATGCCCACACACCCCGTCTTGTTCGTCACCCACCGCGGGTTGACCCACCAGAACGCCGCCCTGCAGGCCGCCCCGCCCGAGCTGAGCATCACCATGCTGCGCAGCCCGGAAAAGGCCGAGCTCATGGAACACCTGGCGGGCCAGGAATACCTCATCACCGAACGCGCCGGCGAGATCGACGCCGAGATCCTCTCCGCCGCCCGGGGCGTGCGCCTCATCCAGCGCCTGGGTTCGCAGACCTGGGACATCGACCTCGAAGCGGCCCGCGCCGCCGGCATCCCGGTGTGCTATCGCCCGGTGCACACCTGCGTGATGGTGGCCGAGCACATGCTGGTGCAGATGCTGGCCCTGGCCAAGCGCCTGCGCGAGGTGATGCACATCACCGTGGAGGCCGGGGACTGGGGCCAGCCGCCGCGGCGCTGCGACGAGGATTATTTCGCCTACAACTGGTCCGGGCGCAGCGGGGTGCGCGGGCTGTACCGCAGCACGGTGGGCATCGTCGGTTTCGGTGAGATCGGGGCCGAGCTGGCGCGGCGCCTGCGCAATTTCGGCTGCCGGGTGCTGTACAACAAGCGCTCGCGCCTGCCGCACCCGGCCGAGGTTGAGATGGATATCGAATACGCCGGCCTGGACGAGCTGCTGGCGGCCAGCGATTACGTGTGCATGCTGCTGCCCTTCTTCCCCGAGACGGAGAAGCTGGTCAACGCGGACTTCATCGGCAAGATGAAGCCCGGGGCCATTCTGGCCAGCGCCGGGGCCAGCGGCGTCCTCGATGAAGACGCCGTGGCCGCAGCGGTGAAGGCCGGGCGGCTGGGCGGCGTGGCCACCGACACCTACGCCTGGGAGCCGGTGCGGGCGGATAATCCATTGCTGGCCCTGGCGGCCGACCCGCTTTGCAACCTCCTGCTGACTCCCCACACCGCAGCCGGGACGGAGCACGCCGGGGTATCCGACCGCTACGGCGATTACGAGAACCTGCTGCGCCACATCCAGGGCGAGCCCCTGCTCTTCCGCCTGG
>JAAZNB010000693.1 GCA_012798515.1 Chloroflexota bacterium | reverse complement strand
GCCCGGTCGACTTCTTTCTGCTCGTCGGCCAGGACCTTCTCGATGTGAGCCGGGTGGATACGGCCGTCCAGGATGAGGTGCTCCAGCGAACGACGGGCCACCTCACGGCGCACGGGGTCGAAGCAAGAGATGGTCACCGCCTCCGGGGTATCGTCCACGATGACGTCCACCCCGGCTGCCTGTTCGAAGGCGCGGATATTGCGCCCGTTGCGGCCCACGATCCGGCCTTTCATCTCTTCGTTGGGCAACGGTACCACCGAGGTGGTCACTTCAGAGACGTGTTCAGAGGCCACCCGCTGGATGGCGTCGGCGATGATTTCACGGGCGCGTTTCTCGCCCTCCATACGGGCCTCGTATTCGATCTGGCGGATAATGCGCGCCATATCGGCCCGGGCTTCTTTCTCCACCTGGCCCAGCAACTCCTGGCGCGCCTCTTCGACTGTCATCGAAGCCACCCGCTGGATTTCCGCCATCTGCTCAGTGACCAGCTTCTCGATTTCGTTGGCGCGTTTGTCGATCGAGCTCTGGCGTTTGTTGAGCATCGCCTCACGTTGTTCGATGCGTTCGACGCGGTGATCCAGGTCGGTACGCCGCTTTTGCAGACGTTCCTCTTCGTGGGATAGCTCGGTGCGTCGCCGGACGACTTCAGCTTCCCCTTCCTGGAGGATTTTCAAGGCGCTGTCCTTGGCCTCCAGCTCGATAATGCGGCTTTTTTCTTTGGCCACTTGAAGGACGTTGTCTGCCTTCTCCTGCTGCTCCTTTTGATAGCGCTTGGACAGACTTCTTGTGATGATCCAGGTCAACAGGGAGACCAGGACGAGATCTCCAACGACCATTCCAATGAGAATCAATACCCAATTAAACGTTCCATTCACCATAATTTTCCTCATTGCCGTCGATTAGGCTGTTGCCATCGTTAGACCGCAGTTCGGACCACATCCTGGAAACGACAGATGAAACCGTGCCATAAGAAAAACCGCGCCGGCCAAGATATGCGCTCAATCGCTTGCGAAAATCCTCACGGTCGAGCCCCTCAAAACGTCGGATCTTCTGCCGGGCAGCCTGGTATGCCAGGACTTCCTCATCTCCAGTCTCCGCCAGCGCCTTCTGGATGTCATCGTCGGCGACCCCTTTTTGCCGTAATTCCATGGCCAGAATACGCTGGCTACGAGGGCGGAAAGTACTACGATTTTCTACCCACGTCCTGGCAAATTGAGAATCTTCCACCAAACCGGAACTTCGCAAGCGGTCGACGACGCGCTCAACGACCGGTTCGGCAAAGCCTGCAGAGGTCAATTTCTTACCGACCTCCGCCTCAGAACGTGGGCGGTAGCTCAAAAAACGGAGCGCTCTTTGGAAAGCCACTTCTTCGGTGTCTTGCTGCTCCAGGGCAGCAATCTTTTCTTCCCCCAGAACATCGCCGACCTGCAGCCAGGCGGCGACAATCCGAGCCACACCAAAGGCAAACTCCCCATCCAGGTATACGTTAACCCGGTTTGGATTCCGCTTTTGAACTTTTAATGCAGTAACCTTTCTCTCCATAACGATTAAAAAGCAACACAGCCGTACAGATTGCCCGGGAAGGCTACGGCTGTGTAGATCACTCCAAAACTTGCCAAACAGAGGGTAGAACAAAGGCTGGTAAAGGTCTTATAATTTTAGAAGAACTCTTTTACATGCCTCGAATCGATCCCAACAGTTCCATTCATCATCAGTTAAACACACTGCCAGACCGGCCGCAGAGCGATTCTGGTTGAGCAACAGTCTATTTGAAAATGAAGTTGCCTTCACGTTATCGACTGAGTAAGATAACACATCCATGACGCTCATAACAGCCTTACCTGACCTACTGATCACAACATATAACAAAAGCGCAAGCTTTGTAATCGATCTGTTCGCCATAGCCCTGCTCTCTTAGCCCGGATGAGAGCATTGGTTAAATTTTCATTAGATTTATATTATACAATAAAACATAGATTTCGTATATAAAAAATGGATTTAAGCGACCAAATAGGCCCATTCCGGGCTCAAAGCCTTCACCAATCAAGCCTGTCAACGCCGCCCCCGGTCCCATCTCATTCTTGACGCGGGCGAGATGCCCCGTTTTCGCCTGGAAGGGATGCGGCTTCTTCCCCGGCTTTACCAAAGGCCAGAGGCCGGGACTCCGGCAGCCTATATCCCCCTACCCAAATCATGCTACAATACCCATATGGAGACAAAAATGTCGGTTCCGAACGAATCTAAACATGCAAGCCAGGTATTCTGGCAGGTTTGGACCCCGCTGGTCCTGGCGATCGTGGCCATGATTGCCCTGGCCGTTTTCTCCGTGCTCGCTTCACAAGGCAACTTCGACGTCAGTTTGAAATGGGCGAATATTTCCTTCGTCTTTTTATCCATCCCGGTGATTGGGGCGGGGTTGATCTCTCTGGCCCTGCTGGCCGGGATCATCTACGGCGTCGGCCGTCTGGCAGCGTGGCTGCCTGGCTTCATGGAGACTGTTCAAAACATTTTCATCCTCGTTCAGGATCGTGTCCACCAGGCCGCCGACACCGGCGCCCGCCCGATTCTGTTCGTCCGCAGCACGTGGGCCGGTGGGCAGCAGTTGTTCCACGGGCTTAAACGGGATACAGACCAGGCACAACAGAACAAAACAGGAAGGTCATAATGGAGGGATTGAATAACTGGAAATCGAAAACGCTGATCCTGGGGGCCATCATCGGGCTCGTATCGGGGTTGGGTGCAGCTTACATGCTCGTGCGGAGGGCCGAGGACAACCGTACCACGCCCCAACTGAGCTCCGGCGACAGCATCAAACTGGGGTTGGGTGTACTCGGATTGATGCGGCTTGTAGCCGAAATGGGCGACGATCAATAATCCCAACCACTAAGTTACTCTTGATTAAGTTCCGGCGAGGTCTTATACTCGCCGAAACTTCTTAAAACAAGAGGATCCCTGCCATCATTGCACCTAATGGGGGGCAACACCGGATCCCAAAGAGACTATGGATACTAGTGCACCACTCCTTCGCTATCTCGTAATTGGACAGCTCCGCCGGGAGACCATCATTACCATCGAGAATAAAGCTCACATCGACCGCCCTGGCGGCAGCCTGCTGTATGCGGCGGTCGGCTCGGCTACCTGGGAATCCAACGTCGGGCTCGTGGCCCGCATCGGGGAGGATTATCCCCAGGAATGGATCGAACAGGCCGCCGGTTTAGGTTTCGACACGCGGGGGATCGAGATCCTGCCAGAGACAATCGACCTGCGCAGCTTTTATGCCTACACGAAGGACGTCGATCATTACCAGAACGACACTCCCGTGTCCCATTTCGCCCGGCTGGGCATACCTTACCCCAAGGGCTTATTGGGCTACGCTCCGCCCGACAATCAGTTGGACAGCCGTTCGAAGGCCACCATTCACACCATCCGCATCAACAACATCCCCGATGATTATTTCGACGCCACAGCGGCTCACATCTGCCCCCTGGATTACCTCAGCCACAGCCTGCTGCCTGACCTGCTACGCCATGGCCAGGTCAACACCATCACCATGGATGCCGGGGCCGGATATATGAATCCAATCTTTTGGGATGACATGCCCTCCATCGTCAAGGGCCTGACCGCCTTTATGACCTCGGAGGCCAACGTGACCCAGCTGTTCCAGGGCCACAGCACCGACCTGTGGGAGATAGCGGAAACACTGGCGTCGTATGGCTGCGACATCATCGTCATCAAGCGCGGCGCCAAAGGGCAATACGTTTACGACCACGCCGCTCACAACCATTGGGTCATCCCGGCCTACCCGGCCAAGGCGGTGGATACCACCGGCGCCGGTAATGCCTTTTGCGGTGGCTTTCTGGTCGGTTATCGTGACACCTATTCCCCTCTGGAGGCGGCCATATACGGGAATATCTCCGCTTCCCTGATGATCGAGGGCTCCGGCCCGTTTTATCCGTTGGACGCAATGCCCGGCCTGGCCCAGGCCCGGCTATATGCGATCAAAGACCTGGCGCGTAAAGCTTAAAATCTCTATGACCATGATCTCAGCACAAATTTACCAGGCCATCCTGGATACCACCTGCCATATCCAGCAAATCCCCGGTTTCACCTTTCACGAAAGCCAACGGGCGGCCTTCGTGGCCCAGGAGTTCAGCCGCCGGGGGCTCAAAGACGTGCACACAGACGAAGCCGGCAATGTGTGGGCCCGCTACCCCGGCGGGGATGCCCGTCCACTGGTCATCACCGCCCACATGGATTCGGTTCACCCGGCGCTCGAACCGCCCCTACCCCTGGTGCGCGGCCCGGAACGCATCACCGGCCCCGGGATCGGGGACAACGCCCTGGGCGTGGCCGCCATGTTAGGTCTGGTGGATTACTGGCACGCAACCCGGCCGGTCTTTCCCGGCAGCGTGTGGCTGGTTGCTACGGTGTGTGAAGAAGGATTGGGAAATCTCAAGGGCATCCGGGCCGTGGTCGAATGCCTGGGGAACGACGTACTGGCCTACATCGTCCTGGAGGGCATCGGGTTGGGCAACGTATTCCACCGCGGCCTGGGCGTAGAACGCTTTCGCATCCAGGTCCAGACGGCCGGCGGCCATTCCTGGCTGAATTACGGCCAGGCATCCGCCATCCACGAAATGGCCCATCTGGTGACCCGCATCAGCGCCATCCCCGTCCCCAAGAAACCTCGCACCACGTTGAACGTAGGCACCTTCCACGGTGGCACGGCCATCAATTCAATTGCCTCACAGGCCGTCATCGAGCTGGACCTGCGCTCCGAAAGCCCCACCACCCTGGCCGCCCTGGTAAACGAAGTCCGCGGCCTGGTCGCCAAAATGAGCCGGGCGGGACTGGCCCTCAAGATGGAGAATATCGGCTCACGCCCGGCGGGAGAGATTGCGCACGATCACCCGTTGGTACGGCTGGCAGAGGAAGCCATCCGCCGTAACGGTATCCATCCTTATTTCGGCATCGCTTCCACCGACGCCAATATTCCCCTCAGCCGCGGCCTGCCCGCTATTTGCACCGGGATCACCACCGGGGGCAGTTCCCATACTGAAAACGAGTATATCGAATGCCAGCCCGTCTACCGCGGCATGACCCACCTGATCGCTATGGCCGAGGGGGCCTGGAACGCTATGGCCGGCTTCACGCCCCCGACGCTGCGGAAAGATCGTTTACCCTGACCACCTCGTAGACCACCAGCGGTTCTTTTTTACCCTTGGCCTGGATGGGTTTCACCCGCCGGGCTTCGACAGAATCGGCCACCCGGCGATAAGCCTGTTCACTAATCAGGATCTGGCCCGGGGAGGCATGTTCTTGAATACGCTTGGCCGTGTTGACCCCATCCCCGATGGCCGTGTAATCCGTGCGCTCCTCCGAACCGACCAGGCCGAGTACGGCCTCACCGGTGTGCAACCCGATCGAGAAGGACAGGCGGAAGGACTGCGGCAAACTGGCGTGTAGCGGCTCCAGGCGGTCACGGATGGCCACAGCAGCCCGTACGGCCTTCAAGATGTGATGAGGCTGCTCGATAGGGGCATTGAACCAGGCCATGACTGCGTCGCCCAGGAATTTGTCGATCGTCCCGGCTTCTTCCAGGATGGCCTCCGCCGCCAGGGCCAGGTAACGGTTGACGACCGTCACCAGCACCTCGGGGGGAATCTCCTCTCCCAGGCCGGTAAAGCCGTGGATGTCGGCAAACAGGACGGTGATCTCCTGGCGCTTGCCCCCCAGGTGCAGCTGGTAAGGATCCAGCTGCTCGATGACCGCCGGGGAAACCATGCGCTCGAACAGGCGACGCGATGCCTCCAGCTGCTTTTTCTCGGTCAGGTCCTCCAGGACGACTGCCACCCCGTGGGTGACGTCTACGCCATCCTTCAAAGGGGAGATGTTCAAACGCAGGTTGACCTCGCCCCGCCCCGGCAGGCGCGAGCGGGTTTCCACCCCCAGCACGGGCTGGTCCGAATTCAACACCTGGTGGATGGTGTCGTCCAGCACGGGGACGAAGGGCGAGATGGTCTTTGACAGACCTTTGCCCACCAGGTGGTTGGCATCCTGGCCCAGGATCTGCTCGGCAGCCCGGTTGCACATCAACACCTGGCGCTCAGAATCGGTGATCAACACGCCACTGGCGATGGACGAAAACACATTGTCCATTAACTTCTTCAGCTCCGTGACCTCGCTGAGGGTGTTCGACACCGATTGGAATAAACGCGCATTCTCGATGGCCACCGCTGCCTGGTCCGCAAAAGCAGACAGCAGTTCCAGGTCTTTCAAAGTAAACAAACCGCTCTTGATGCGGTTGTCCATGTAGATCACGCCGGTGACGACCCCCTTGACCTTGAGCGGGACGCACAGGATCGACAGCAGGTTCAAGGCCGCAATGCTGGCCTGGCCGTGGAAACGCGGGTCTTCCTGGGCATTGGTGGTCAACACGGCCTGGCCATCGCCCACCACCCGGTAGATTACCGTGCGGCTGATGGCCAGCTCGGAGGAATCGATGGATTCCTGTTCCCAATCCCGCCCGGTGCGCATGACCAGCTGGCCGGACTCGTTTTTGAGCATCAGAAAGCCACGTTCGGCTTTGGTCAGGCGCACCACGGTGTCCATGACGATCTGCAAGACAGAATCCAACTCCAGGGTGGAGTTGATGTATTGTCCCAGGGAGGCCAGGGCCTGTAAATCCTGGCACTCGCGTTCCAGGCCGGCCACCTGCTGGATGACCTGTTCGACCGAATCCTGGATCATCGAGACATTTCTATACACCATGGCGGGTAAAGCCGCTAACCTGGCCTGGATCAAGTAATCCTGGATTTGTTGGACCAATTCACTGGTCAGGATCAGGTTTTGTTCGAGCGAAGGTACTGCCGACGATGAATTTTGCGCGTCTAGATCCATATATTTTCTTTTGAGTGATAGAGTGTGTTTATCATAAGCTACGATGGGCGCCAAATCCGCATTGAAGGGGTGTTTGACACATAAAATTATAATCCGTAACTACACAGCTTGAGGTATAAATCTCCTCTACGATCCTGGTGATACTCACAATATTAATCTATCGTCGGTTCAATATAAAGGTGTTAGGACCTTTCCCATTGGATACTCAATTCACACCCATTTGCATCGCTACAATCTGTCTTTAAGGTAACGGACCGGCAACAAAATGAAATACGTGACCCGGTGTAAGATCACCGCCGGCCACATCCTGCGTACGGCTCGTCTGGCTTGGGCCAGGTCATAGCCGTGCGGGCTGTAGACGGCGCGGTGATATTCGTCCAGCAGCGTCACGGCCGCCGTCTCACTCTCAGGGACCCCCTCCACGATCTCCTGGATGCGCTCCGCAGCCGTCAGGCCGGGGGGCACCGGCCGGCCCAGGAACCTGGTCATCCAGGTCACCTGTGCAAACAGGCGGTCCATGGGGGGAGCAGCCGAAAACTGGGCCCAATTTTGCAGAAGCGGTGGAACCTGGATGCCGCGCTTCTTCAATCCGGAAGTAAAGGTCACCGCCAGGGGCTCACTGTGCCGTGCCGTACGCTGCCAGATGTACACCCCCAGGGCTGCGGCGGCAACCAGGGCCACAAAGCCCATCCACGCCAGGCCTGCCGGGCCGCCGCCCGCCGGGTTCGGTTCTCCCGCAATTTCCACACCTTCTTCCCGGTCGAACCGCCTGGAGGGGTCTTCGAAATCAGATGCGGGCTGGTCTGCTTCGCTGGCAGCGGCCAGCTCATTCTCGGCTTCGGCCTGGGAGCCTGGCAGCAGGTCCCTCTGGGGTTGGATGACGGTCGGCTCGAACTCGACCCAACCCACATCCGGGAAATACACTTCCGGCCAGGCGTGATTATCCCGGATACGTACCACGTACATGCCCCGCTCCGAGTCGTAGTTCCCCTGGGCATACCCCACCGCCAGGCGGGCCGGAATACCCAACGAACGCAGCATGAGCACCTCTGCACTGGCGTAGTAATTACAGAACCCCTGGCGGTAATCGAACAAAAACCAATCGATGGGGTCCTTCCCCGCCGGTGGTGAAGCAATGCTGTCCTGGTAAGTGATCTCATTGCGCAGGTACTCGGTCACGGCCACCACGCGATCGTAAGCGGTCTCCTGGCCGGCGGTCACCGCCTCGGCCTGCCGGCGGATACGTTCCGGTAGACCCTCGGGTAGTTGCAAGTACCGCTCCACGACCCAGTCCGGGTAATCCTCGCCGGCGCCGCGCAGCAGGGCCACCGTGGGTGTGCTTACCCAGGTGTCAGCCCGCAGCACATCACCGGCGTGCAGGGGCGGGCTGACCAGCATGGCGACCGGGTCGATGAAATCATCCTGCAGCTGTTGGGCCAACACCTCCGCCGGCCGGTTCACCGCCACGGCCAGGTTGGGCACGTTGAGCGTCGAGGTGGATGTCGAATAAAGGTGAAAGACCAACTGCACTTTGCTGCGCCCGCTGAAAGGTAAGGTACGCAGTGGCCAGTCATCCGGGGCGACGGAGATGGCATCTTGTAGTGTGTTCGACCATTCCCCATCCTGGTAATGGTCAAAACTCTGCCCGCGCCAGTAAAATCGCGCTCCCCTGGCCTGGGTAGAGGAGGTCTGCACGGTAAAGACGATCTCGTCTGCCGTCGAAGTGCCCGTCCCCAGCCCCAGCTGGCTGGTATACGACCCGGTAGAGTACACCACCGGCCCCTCCAGGCTGGCAAAGGCGTTGGAGAAACGGTCCCGGACCCGGGTCCAGGAGCGGGTGAACTGGTCCTGGAAAGTAGTGTTGGGCGAGAAGCCTGCATCCAGCAGAGGAAAGTTCCACGCCAGGAAAACCAACAGCAGGCCGCCAATCAGAATACTCCGGCTGATCCCCGTGCCGATCTCGATATCGAAGCCGATGCCCTTCTGGACCCACCGGTCCCGCGAACGCAGATAGTAAGCCCGCCCGAGGAGCAGCAGGCTGCACAGGATGAAGGCAACGAAATATCGATCACGGTGGGCGATGAACGGGTTGTAATAATCGATGATCAACAGCGACACACCCGCCATGGACAACGGCATCCAAGCCTGTCCGTAACGAAACTGGCGGTAGCCGGCGATCAGGCCGATGCACCAGTACAACAGGGCCATCGAGAAGAGGAACAGGATCGGGTCTTCCACCGGCTGGCGGCCGGAGAAGATGGCAAAGGTCTCCTGCAAGCGGTGACCGAGCAGCCACAAACGTTCGGCCCAACGATACTGCTGGTCGATGAGCGTATCCATCTGCCACAGGACGAACAGGCCGGTGTAGCCCACGCCTAGCAGCCCGATCACCGGGGGTGCAAAACTGCTCTTGCCCAGCAGGAGCCCCATCAACACGCCGGCCACGGCCAATAACACCACGATGGACAGGTCGGGCACCCAACCGGTAGCTTCCAGGCGCAACGCCGAAATCCAAATCGCGGCCAGCAACAGCCCGGCTGCCCACAGATCCACCCACCGTTTACCCATCGCAAGCATACGTTGAGTGTACAATAATATTTATCTAGTCGTCAATCAACGGAGAAACCATTTCATGGATCCCCTCTGGCAGTTCGAGATCGCGTTCAATCTACTTTTACAGCACCTTGGACCCTGGCTCCTGCCACCCATGAAGCTGTTTTCCTTTCTGGGACGCGAAGAATTCTACGTCCTCATCATGCCCGCAATCTACTGGTGCTGGGACACCCGGCTGGGGCTGCATATCGGCATGATGACCATGCTTTCCAACGGTTTCAACACCATCTTCAAGCTCCTGCTGCACGGCTCGCGCCCCTACTGGTTCGACGCCAGTGTCCCGGCCTTCGCCCACGAACCCTCTTTCGGTCCCCCCTCCGGGCACGCCCAGAACGCGGCCAGCGTATGGGGCATCTTTGCCGCCAAGCGAGCCCAAAAATGGGTCACCATCCTTGCAGTAACCATGACCTTCTTGATCGGACTCGCTCGCATTTACCTGGGGGTGCACTATCTCAGCGACGTGCTGCTGGGCTGGCTGCTTGGGGCAATCATCCTGCTGGCTTACCTGGCCCTCGAAAAACCCGTCACTGCCTGGCTCAGGCGTCTTTCGTTGGCCCCGCTGTGTGGGGTGTGCCTGGCCAGTTCCCTGCTGTTCATCGGCTTGACCGGTGCGGCGCAACTGCCCTTATCCGGATGGGAGATCCCCTCCACCTGGGTCACCAACGCCGGGGCGCGCTTCCCCGATGCCCCCATCGACCCGCTCAACATGGACGGCACGTTCACCGTGGCAGGCAGCTGGTTGGGGATGACGGCCGGGGCAGCCTGGTCCAGCCGGAAACTGGGTGGATTCTCTCCCGCCGGGCGGGCCGGAAGGCGCATCTTACGCTACCTGGTGGGGCTGGTGGGCATTCTCATCTTGTGGTACGGGCTGGGATCCATCCTGCCGCGCAGCCCTGATTTGGCCGGGTACACGCTGCGCTACCTGCGTTACGCCTTGATCGGGGCCTGGGCTACCGTCGGGGCGCCCTGGCTTTTCCTGAAAACCGGGTTAGCCGGGCGCACGCCACAAGAAAATCCAGTACAATAAAATCGTGCAGATCGAAGGGACACGTAAACCACAATTTACGTCCAGTGGAAACAGGAGGTTAGCCCATGAACCGAATCGGATTATTTCTTGCCGGCGCCATTGCCGGCGCGGTGGCGGGAGCGGTGGCGGCACTGCTCCTCGCCCCAGCTTCGGGAGACCATTTCCGTGGTCAGATTAAAGACTACACTCAGAAAGTCGTAGACGAAGTTCGCAGCGCATCCGAACAGAAACGCGTAGAGCTGGAGAAAGAACTCGACGAGCTACGCGCCCCGCAGGCTTAGCGCCGGCCGCTCCGTCCCCAACACATCGCTACGCGTTAAAACAAAAGCACTCCCCAACCGGTAGCCTGGTTGGGGAGTGTGCATTGTGAAAGGCCTCGCCCGCTACTGGACGAAGGAGATGCGATAGCTGGCCGGTTGGCGGGTGAACCGCGTCGTGCCGCTGACTACCATGGTCGCCCGCCCATTCATGGAAACAGTCAGGGGCTGGTTGGGTAGGACGGTGTAGCTCTCCACACTGGGCTGGCCGTCGAATTGGATGACGCTCACCCGGTACGTCTGCGGCAGGCGGTTCTGGATACGCACGAACCCTTCCCCATTCCAACCGCCGTCGTCCTGCTCGAAATCGGTGCTGTAACCGATAGCCGGGATGGCCACGTCGTCCAGCAAGAAACCCTCGCCGTTGACGGCGGCATCGGTGACGTACTCAAAACGCAGCTGTACCTGCTGGCCGGCAAACTGGGACAGGTCCACTTCTTCTTCGATCCAACCGTCCGACACCCCGTTGTAGCCCCAGCCGTAACTGTTGCCCGAGGGGTCTTCGTCGGTGCCCGAGGGAGTGTCCAGGATCTGCCAGGTCTCGCCGTCCACGGAGGCCACCAGGTAAACGTAGTCGTAATCTTCTTCCGCGTCGTACCAGGTCTGGTAGCTGATGCTAATCGGTCCACTGACATCGCTGAAATCGAAGGTCTGGGTCAGGGTCATATCCGATTCGTCGCCCTTATTGGACCAGAAAGCGTAATCCCCCGAATAAGCATCCATAGGCAGGACGCCGACGTCGGAAGAACCGCTGAAATTGAGCGTATAGTTCCCCGAGCAGTCCAGGTAAATATAATCAGCGCCGTACTGCGACACCGTGCTGCTGTACTGGTCGTTGGTGCAGTCCTGGATGCTGTCCGTGTCGTAGGTCTGCGGCGCGCCGGGGTAATTATGATAGATGTAACGGCCATCCCCGACGGAGCCATCCATCAGGTAATTGGTCACCACCCAATCGGCGAAGACATCGTCAGCGCCGACCACCTGCCCGGTCTGGGGATCCTGGATGTCCAGTTGCGCCAGAACGCCGTCAATGCTGTCCATCCCATTGGCCGGGTCGGCAACCAGCGCTTTGGTGGCATCCTCGCCAAAACGATCGAGGAAATAGGTCAGGAACATGAACCCGGCGCCATAATGCGGCGAAGTAGCATTGGAGTCATTGGGCCAGTCGTTCAATTGCAAATCCGGGTTGCTGGCGAATAAATAGTCGAAACCGCCGACGTCATAGCCGTTCAAGAAGGCGGCCAGCTCGGAGAAACCTTCGTTCATCCACGATTCTTCATTGCGGTCCCGGTACCAGTGGATCATATGCTGGAACTCGTGGGCCAGCACGCCGTAGGTGAAGTCTTCGTCCAGAATGACGTTATCGGCGTTCAAAAGGAACATCTCGTGAGCATTGGAGTACTCGTGCGCCAGGGGGTGAACCGAATCGGCCGAGGAGAAATACCCGGCCAGGTTACTGCCCAGGCCCCGGGCGTAGACGATGTACAGGTGCGGATCGTTGTCGATCCCGGGGTTCCACTCGGAGCCGAAGAATTCCCGGTCGGTGGGATAGATCTTGTCCTCGAAGGTCCCGGCCAGCTGGTCGAGGTCATCCTGGTTGAATTCGACCCCGGATTCGACCCAGAAATACAGACTGTCACCCTTGTATTCCAGGACGGTCTCTACCTGAAAGTTTTCATTGGTATCCACGTTGGAGACCCAGAAGGTCTGGCGATCCCCCACTGCGTACACCTGGGGAGGCGTCTCCAGGGTCTCGGGAATGTCGGCAATGCCCGCCAGGCGCAGCCCCAGGTCACGCGGGTCATTGTTGGGCACGATTTCATCTTCCAGGGTATGCAGCGTCTCTTCCGCGCCCGGGTCGAGCGGCTGCGTATTGAGCTCGGGCACAGGCGTGGCTTCGCCAGTATCTTGTGTGCCGAAGGGGTCCACAAAATCCGTGGGGAAGCTTTCTCTCAAGGTGGGAAGGAGGCCATCCAGGCTCCCGCTGGAGTTCTGGTTGAACCCTAACGCAGCCACCCCACCGCCGACCAGGCAGACCACCGCTAAACAACAACAGGCTGCCAGTAATAAGATAACCACAATCAGGATGAATTTGCCGTTCACTCATCTCCTCCATTCACAGGCATTGAGACGTCCATTGTACGTGTTTTTGTGATCTGAATGCAAGCCACTGTGACCAGTCCAAACAGGAACCAGAAATAGGGGAACGCAAAGGTATCCACGCTGAATCCTTCGAACACCAGCCCGATGATCGCCATCTGGCCGGCTAAAGCAATCACCCGGGGAGCACGGTCTGGAGCTTTCTCGATCTTCAGCGCGCTGGACAGAATAGCTAACAGCCAGGCAATGAACAGGGAAAATCCGACGATGCCGGTCTCCGCCAGCAGGCGCACCCACAGGCTCTTGATGTTCAACAGGTTACCGGTGCGGTAAAACAGGTCGCGCACTTCCATCAAACCCCAGGCAAAGGGCGACATCTGGCCGGCAAAATAGAACCCGGCGTCGCCCAACCCCACGCCCAAGATCGGGTGAGCGTTGAAAATGTTCCACCCTGCTTCCCAATACACCAACCGGGCGGCAAACAACAGCTGGTTGGCGTATTGCAGGATGGG
The DNA here is from genome assembly GCA_012798515.1 of Chloroflexota bacterium. Taxonomy (GTDB): domain Bacteria; phylum Chloroflexota; class Anaerolineae; order Anaerolineales; family Anaerolineaceae; genus JAAZNB01. The sequence goes on along the minus strand of JAAZNB010000693.1, from coordinate 3,110 downwards.
ATTGTCCACCCCCAATTTAAATTGGAACAAAGATGCCATCCGCGTGTCGATGCGGCTGAGCAGCAACCCGGTGCCCACAAATACCAGCAGGTAGGCCAGGGCCAACAGGCTGAAGACCAGCGCCGGCACGACTCGCCGGCGCATTTGTTCCGGTATGCGCCTGGTCAGCCTGGATTGCAAGGCTTTGTTTTGCAACCAACGATTGAACCACAGGGTTCCCCGCACCAGGAGATAGGCGACCATGGCCAGGAAGGCCAGCATGCCAATCCGCGAGAGAGTCAACAGCAGGATGACCACACCCCCTACCAGCAGGATGTTCTCCAGGCTGATCTTCCACACCCGCAGGCGATGCGCCGAGGTGCGCTGCACCGTAGCCGCCAGCCATAAGGGCAGGTAAAGCAGGTTCAACTGGTGCGCCAGCCAGGAAGGCTCCAGGGCAAAACCGCTCACCCGCTGGCGATACAAAGGCCCGATCGAATATAACTCGTGGATGCTGCGCAACCAGTCAGGATAACGGTTGTCGCTGTACCAGAAAAAGGCCTGCACCAGGCACCACAGCAGCAAGACCATCCCGCTCCAGTTGATCCAGCGCAGGGTGCGTTCCAGGCGCTGTGAGTCCCGCGGCCAGGTGGACGCCACCAGGTAGAAACTCACCCCCACCGCCAGGGTCACCACGGCCTTGGCCTGGTTGGCCAGCACGGGGATACCCTTGTAGGCCGGGATGTCACGGAACAAGGCCAGCGCCGTGGTCAGGCAGGCAAACAGAAACAAAGCCAGGAGAGGCAGGCTCTGGCGGGGCAGCTTCCCGCGCCGGGCCAGCATGGGCACGAACCAGAGAATCAGCAGCAGCAGCAGGAACACGCCGGACGGCGCGGCCACGGTATCCGAGCCGACCAGGTGCACCACCAGGGGCATGCTGGTCACCGGCAACAGCGCCACCAGGGCCAACCAGACCCCATCAACGAGGTGTTTGTGGATGGTCTTCAACATGGGGGCATCAATTCCCGGCCCGGCGAGGGAAATCGATATAGACCAAGACCAGGGAGACAAGCAGGCCAACCAATGCCCCGGCCAGGACCATCTGGCCCCGGCTGTACAGGACGGGCTGCGCCGGCACGCCGGCGGTTTGCGCCAGGGAGAATGTCACCGCCGGGTGCAGCCCCCTGGCGGCCAATTTTTCCGCCGTGGCCTGCCGGCCGGTGGCGTCCAGATCGGCCAGGATCTCTGCCAGCCCGGTGCGGCTGCACTGGGCCTCCACAGGCCCGGCGGCAGCCATGTGCTCCAGGCAGCTCTGCAGAGCGTCCATGTAACGCAGCAGGCCGTCCGCCCGCACGGCATGGTCGTAAGCCGTGGTCAGATCGCGCACCGCCTGCTCGACCCACAGATTGGCGACCTCGGCCGCCGCCTGGGGATCATCCGACCGCACGCGCAGCAGGTAAAGGTAGTTCTGACGTTCCAGCGAGGTCATTACTTCAAGCTGCGCCAGATCGAGTGGGATACCGGCCTGGCCGGCGGCTGCGGCTACCTCTTGCAGAGTCTGTGTGGAACCAATCAGGTCCCCCAGGACACCGATAGCGTTGTCCTGCTCCACGTCGCTCAACAGCCCGGTCCGGCCGAAATCGATACTGGTCGAGATGACGGCCGCGGTCTCATACACCGGCGGTTGGGCCTGGTGGATACCCCAGCCAATCCCTCCGCCGGCGATCATGCACAGCGCCACCAGCCACCAGGAACGCAGCATGCGCTCCAATAGTTCTACAGGAATAAATTCACGTTCAAGGTTCATTCAATCTTCACAATGGCATCTGGTTTGGTAACTGCTCACCAGACAGGGGGAATCCCGGTCGAGCAGCCACTTCGTTTGTTTGAACCAACCCAGTCATTATAACCTATCGCATCCCGCCGCCGCAGCCAACGCACAAAAGGGTCAGGTCCATAACGCAAGACCGGCACACGGCCCCGTCTCCCCCCGCGCGGGCCTTCGGCCGGGTGGCGAAGGATTGGGGCCGGGCGTTAACCCTCTTTTGTCAGACGACTGGGCAAACAGGCATGGCACAAGGGTACCGGAACAATCAGCGGCGTTCGTGGGACAGGTCCACGAACGCCGCCGGATCTATTCAGCCAAAGAGCTTCAGGGCCGCTGCTGGAAATTGACCAGGATCAAATTGCGGTTGCAGTCGTTGTAGGTATTGAAAGGCAGTGGGTAGGTCAGTGCCTGGCCGCTGAGATCGTACAGGGTAACGAACAGGGAGTTGCTCGTGTCACTCACATTGCTGGCCAGCTGGATTTCGTAACCGCCTGGGCCATACGCCGTAGCCAGGCTGGTCAGGCCAATCTCTTCCACCGGCCGGTCGTTGAGAAAGCCTTCCACCACCACCACCAGGTTGGGCAGTGGATTGCCCTGTTTGTCGAAGACCTGGCCGGCAATGCCCATCCAGTTGCAGCCCGCCGAAGAATTCGCAAAGTTCTGTAAATACACCGGGGAATTCAACTGCACGATGTAAGGCTTGATTTCCGGGACGGTGGCGGTCGGGGATGGCCCGGCAGTGGGCGTGTTGGTGGGAACCGGCGTCTGGGTGGCCGTAGGCGCCTGGGTCGGCACACTGGTATAGGTGGGGGCCAGGGTGTAGGTCGGCAGGGCCGTGTACGTCGGCTGCGCAGTCACAGTTGCGCAAGAATCCGGCGGACAGGTAGGGCAGGTCGTCACACCTTGCTTGGGATCAGCCGCGGCTGCCGGCTGGCTGGCGGCATTGTTTTGAAGCGACACCTCGAAAGGGAGTGCAGAACAAGCCGTCAGGAATAAGAGCAGCAAGACCAAAATGTACTTCGTCCACTTCATAGGGTGATCCCTCCCTGTTCAAGGTAGTGACTCTAAAATGATTATAACATCAGTCACCGTTGCACGATTTATGCCATGGGGATTCACCCGGGAAATTCGACTGTATTTCCGGCCTAAGTACCCGCGCCGGGCTTTCCCCCTGCGGCTCGGATCATTAATATGCGCCTTTACCCAGCAAGACCACCCACACGGTCTGGATCAGGATCTGGATGTCCAGCCAGATGGAATAATGCTGGATGTAGTACAGGTCTTCGTCGGTGTGCAGGTGCAT
>JAAZNB010000005.1 GCA_012798515.1 Chloroflexota bacterium | reverse complement strand
CCCATATTGATCGGGTCAACCGTCGGGCTCACCACCGCGGCGACGATAGAGATGACTACGATGGCAATTCTCCACTGGCTGGCCAGTGCTTTGGCTGTGACCAATTTGAATTTTGCCAACACAAACACCACCAGGGGCATTTCGAAACTCAAGCCAATCCAAAATAGCAGGCTGGTCACAAAGTTAAAATAATTCGACAGGCGCACGGTCGTGCGGATTCCCAGGAATTCCACCAGGAAAGGCAACGCAGCCGGGAGCATCACCAGATAAGCAAAGGCGACCCCCACGATGAACAAAACCGTCGCCAGCGGGATGGATATCAAAATCCAGCGTTTCTCGCCAGGATTTAACCCCGGGAAGGTAAACGCCAACAGCTCGTACAGCACAAATGGCAGCCCGAGAATAAACCCGCTGAGCAGAGAAACCCGCATAAAAACGCTGACGTTTTCGGTTACCTCAATCGAGATCAGCCGGTCCGTTCCCCCAATGGGCACCGCCAACAGGTCGATGATCTGTTTGGCGATGGCGAAACTAAACCCGGTAGTGATGAGTAAAGCCAGCAGAGCCTTGAAGAGGTGGCTCCTCAATTCTTTTAAATGCCCCCAGATATCCATTATCTTTTCGTGATCTTCCACCGCAACTCCATCTACACTTTCCATGGCCAACCTCATCCACGCATCTATACACCGGTTCAGGTCGTCAATTCGGGCGGCAAGTGGTCCGTGCGATTCAAATAAGCAATCGTCACCGCATTGTCCTGAATGTCGATCCTGGAGATGCCGGTATTGTTCATCAAGAACCAGGGATTCTCTTGTATGGACAAGCCGAGCAGGTTTTTCAAAAACACATTAAAAAAGCCGCCATGGCTGACCACAGCCACCCGGTCCGCCTTTGATCCGTGGAGATCGAGCAAACGCTGTAACACCCGCTGGGCGCGAGCCAATTGCTCTTCCTCTTCTTCATAGGGCCGGTTCCACCAACCGGTGACATTCATGTCTTCCGGTAAGGATAACCCTGGATATGCCTGTTGGAAATAAGCCTGGGTCTTGCCCTGTTGGCCTACCCGTTTTCCGGTCTCAGCATCCTCGAGGAAGATACCGCCCGTCTCGTGCAGATCACGCCAGCCGACCAGGGGGATGTTCAACTCCCTGGAAACCGTGGTTCCCGTTCGCACCGCCCGGACCATCAAACTGCAATACAGATAATCAATGTAAATCGGCTTGGTGTCCCCATCCGGTGGCTCCGGCTGTTGGCTCCAATTTTTTAGATACGTGGCCAGGTATTCAATTTGTCGTTGTCCCGTTGCGGTTAGCTCTGGGTCTTCGCTTCGTCCCACATTGGACCCCGTCCGGAGCCATAGGGCATTGTTCGCGGATTGGGCATGCCGGATAAAATATAGAATCATTTACAAATACTCTCCCAATGTAATCTACCGCTATCAATTTTACTCGATATGCCTCTTCCAGAGGAGGACGGTTCTCATTCTCGAGGGCACATCCATCCATTTTGCCCCCCTCCACATGACGATCCTTTTATCCCACCAGAGAACCCACCAGAGAGTATGACAAAGCCATACGATAATGTTATAATGCACTCTCGATTAAATCTATCAGGTGCAGGCCTGAGCCTTAAATTTTGGCGGGAGTAAACCTTGAACGAACAAAACAAACCAACCAGTATTGCCGATGACATCGTCGTAAGTTTGGACTATACGTTGACCGTAGACGGGGAAGTCGTCGATACCTCCAGCGATTCCGAGCCGATCCAGTTTATCCAGGGACATGGCAACATCATCCCCGGTCTGGAACGGGAACTCTACGGGATGGAGGTCCAGGATAATAAAACGGTGCACGTCGTAGCAAAAGACGCATATGGATTGAGCGATCCAGATGCGATTGTAGAAGTAGCGCTTAGTGAATTCTCCCCCGAAATTCCACTGCGTCCTGGTGTTGAATTGCAAATGCGCAATGAAGACGGCGAAGTGCTGTTTGCCACGATTGTCAACGTCGGCAGCGCGACGGTCCGTCTGGACTTCAACCATCCCCTGGCCGGCAAAGACCTCACCTTCGATGTGACGGTCGTCGACCTGCGCCAGCCCACGGCCGAAGAATTGGAACATGGCCACGTGCATGGCGACATGGAAGAGGACGAGGATCTCGAATACGATTTCGATGAAGGCGACGATGATGAAGCAGAGGAAGAGTAGGTCCAGGTAGCGGCACTCACCTCTGCTCGGCAAGATAGAATCGCTCAACGAATGAGACGTGCAACTTGTGCACGTCTCGTTCGTTTTTCCACCCGGGAGGAGGTGTCTCCATCCCACCGCTATGCCATCTTGCCGCAGTGCATCGATCTGGCTATACTATCAATCATCACAACTACTCAGTCCAAGGTGCATAGGGCCCGAAATTCCTATCCCCCTCTGAGCAGTGAGCCATCCACATGATTACCATCCCCATAAACGACTGCCGAGGATACGAGGGCCGCATGGACGACGTATATTTGCAAAGATTGTTAGGCGAGCGAGAAAATGTACTCCTGGAAACCCGTCAGCACTGGTTTACCCTGGCCGGGGCAATCTTACCCGAGGTTACCCTGATCGTTGCTATCGTGATCCTGGTCTCCTTTACCTGGATGTCCTGGGTGGCCATGCCGGTCTTTGCTTTCGGGTACCTGTTGCTCATCTTTCCGCTCATCAGTCTGGGGCGCGACGTCTTGATCTGGAGAAACCACAAGTACATCGTAACCAACCGGCGCGTCATTCAAATCTTTGGCGTGTTCAACAAGAACGTCACCGACTCCTCGCTCGAGAAGGTCAACGACGTCAAGATGGAGCAGTCCTTCTTCGGGCGCATGTTCGATTTCGGCGACGTCGAAATCCTCACCGCCAGTGAGCTGGGTATCAACCGCTTTACCCGCATCGGACAGCCGGTGCGCTTCAAGACCGCCATGCTGAACGCCAAACAAAAACTCGAGTCCGGCGAGACCCTGGGGCAAAATCATGGTCCGGAAGACATTCCCCTGCTACTCGAACGCATTGGCGCTCTACGTCAGAGCGGCATCTTATCTGAAGAAGAATTCCAACTCAAAAAAGCAGACCTGCTTTCCCGCCTGTAAAGAGCTCATCTTCCCCCCATTCCGGATTAAAAAGTTCCCTGGGCCTGTCCAGGGAACTCGTTGTTTTGATCCTCCAGCGGATTCCCCTATCCTTCACCTCGATAGGGGAATCCCTATCCCTGGTGAGGAAATTCCCCATACCTGCCCGGTGATGGCACGATTATATTGGTAATAACACTCTTGGAAGTTCAAATTTGTGTCTTGATGCACGAGAAAGATCAAGCCGAGAACTGACCGGCACTCGAAGATCTGTCACAGGGAAAGTGTAAGTATTAATCCATAGGTTGGGACAAAGAATCACGAAAGGACAGAGGAGATGAACGGGAATAAATTTGGAACCTGGCTAACCGGATTTATCGTCGGAGGTCTTATTGCCGCCGTAGCCACGCTGCTGACCACACCGCAATCGGGCGAAGAAACGCGAGCCTTGATTCGCGACCGCAGCGTGGATATCAAAAACAGGGCGTCAGAAAAAGCGGGGCAAACCCGCACCAGGGCCAATGAGATCTTCTCCACCACGCGAGATTGGATGCAAGATCAGGCTTCTATGGCCCTGGACCGGGCTACTACGCTGGTCAACGAGACCAATGAAAAAGTAGAACGCATCTCCAGTAAGGTAGAAGACAAGCTACCCAAAGAAGCCATGTAAAACCCCAATAAGAAAGGCATCCGGCGGCGTGTATAACGCCGCCGGATTCAATTCGGCCTATGAACGAGCTATTTCGCAAGTTTGCCCTGACCGTCTCTGCCTTCGTCGGTTCACCGGTAGCTTTCATCACTGCCTTGCTGCTGCTGATCGTATGGGGCGTCACCGGCCCCATTTTTCACTTTTCCGATACCTGGCAGCTGGTGATCAATACCGGGACGACCATTATCACTTTCCTGATGGTCTTCATTATTCAGAATACCCAGAATCGTGACGCGCGCGCCATCCAACTGAAACTGGACGAACTGATCCGTTCAACGCGCGAAGCCAGGAACAACCTGGTCGACCTGGAGGATATGTCCGACGAAGAACTGGACCGTCTACAAGAACAATTTCAGCGTTTTCGCCAGTCGCATTTGAATGCGCTTGAAAGGGTCAATCGGAAATTGGATCAAGGTTCACAGGAGAAAAAGAAAAGGAACAAGGCGCCAGGGAACGATCTGTAAAAACGAGGCCGGTCGTTGGTTGGCAACTTCAAAACTTCCTGCCAAACCAACATTGGGAGGAAAACACAACAAGCGCCCACGAATGGACAGCGGTTTTGCCCGAGGCCGACCTGATTGAACACGGCGCCAAACCGGTCGAGTTCGATGGCAGCCCGGTAATGCTCTACCGCTATGCCGGTTCGTTATATGCCATCTCGAACACCTGCCCCACACTTTTTACTAATCCCCCTTGATTCCTTATTCCTCGGGCGAAAGAGCCCTACCCAACAGGCAGAGCCAATCGCCTGGGTGTCCCCCCTGCAACTGCTTACTGAGCCAGGACTCCCGGATCAGGCCCCATCAAAATGCGCACGTGGTGCTCTCCCCCATCTCCGGTGACCGGAATGACTGGGGAGGTCAACAATTCACCATCCAACCACACCGCCTTGACCCCACATTGGACCGCGTCGGGGTTTTCGACCCGGATGTGAAATTGACCCTTACCCGGCCGGTATGTGATCTGGTAACCGGGCCATTCCCTGGGAATACAAGGCTCGACGGTAAATCCGTGCGGGTTCCGCCGTATCCCCAGAATGGCTTCTATGCCCAGGCGGTACATCCAACCGCTGGACCCCGTATACCAGGTCCAACCGCCACGGCCGGTGTGCGGCGCCACCCCATATACGTCTGCCGCAATCACGTACGGCTCGACCTTGTAGCGCTCCGCTTTCTCTGCTGTGTCGGCGTGGTAAATCGGCGACAGCAGGCGGAACAGCTCTCCGGCCTTGTCCCCCTGCCCCTGCTGCGCCAGAGCCCACACTGTCCACAAGGCCGCATGGGTGTATTGGCCGCCGTTTTCACGGATCCCCGGCAGGTAACCTTTGATGTAGCCGGGATCCTTCAAAGTGTGGTCGAACGGCGGTGTAAACAGCAAGATCAGTCCGTCCTCTTTGCGTACCAGGCGTTCCATCACAGCCGCCATAGCCATGGACTGCCGCTGTGGGTCGCCTTTGCCGGAGATCACCGCCCAGGTCTGGGCGATGGCGTCGATCTGGCATTCCAGGTTTTGTTGGGAGCCAAGCGCAGTGCCATCGTCGTAGAAGGCCCGTAAATACCACTGGCCATCCCAGGCGTGAGTTTCGATAGCCTGGCCGTACACCTGGGCCCGCTGGCGATACCGCCCGGCCAGTTCCTGCCGGCCGGTACGTTCGCACACCTGGGCAAAGGCGTCCAGCACATCCATCAGGAACCATCCCAGCCATATACTTTCTCCCCGCCCATGGATGCCCACACGGTTCATGCCGTCGTTCCAATCTCCACTCCCCATTAGCGGGATACCGTGGGCGCCCTGGGTAGAGCCTTTCTCGATAGCCCGCTGGCAATGTTCGAAGAGTGAATACAGCTGGCTGGAGGGTGAATACTGGTCGTAACGTTCGTCCTGATCGGGTTCCAATAAGGCGCCGTTCAAGAACGGGATCTCCTCATCCAAAATGTCGAAATCGCCGGTTGCCAGGGCGTAATGAGCCGTCACGTACGGCAGCCACAGTAAGTCGTCACTGAACCGGGTACGCACCCCTCGTCCGGAAGGCGGATGCCACCAGTGCAGCACGTCACCGGCTTCGAACTGGTGGCGCGCTGCGCGCAGGATGTGCCCGCGCGTGGTCAGCGGGTCGGCAAACATGGCCGCCAAAACGTCTTGCAGTTGGTCACGAAACCCGTAAGCCCCGCTGGACTGGTAGAAAGCCGAACGCCCCCAGATCCGGCAGGAGAGCGTCTGGTACAAAAGCCAACGGTTCAACAACATGTTCATCGCCGGGTCCGGCGTTTCGACCTGGACTGTCTCCAGGATCCGCTCCCACTTCTCCCGCGCCGCCTCCCAGGCTTGCCCGGCGGCCTCCGGCCGCTGGTATTTCTCCACCAGGCTCTGGGCATGTCTGCGGTCTTCTCCCTGGCCCAGGACAAAATGGAAACGCTCTACCCCACCGGCAGGGATATCGAGATGGATCTGTAAGGCCCCACACGGATCGTTCCCGGGGCGGACGCTGTTGGCCAGGCCAATGCGTTTCAAAGCCGCCGGGCTGCTCAGGTCGCCCAGACGCCCGAGGAACTCCTTACGGTCTGTGGTCATGCCGTGCAATTTCCGGCTGGCGCCCAGGAAGGCCACCCGCTCACCAAATTCGGTGTTGTACCGGTTGGCGGCGAACAACGCCTGGCACCCAGGGTCATAATCCGGGATGATGTACTGCATAGAATTCTCCCGGTTTACCCCCAACACCCATTCCGCATAAAACGTGACCGTGATCCGCCGCGGCCGATTCCAAACGTTTTTGACCTTGAGCGCGTAGAACTTGACCGGCTCTTCCGGGGCTACGTAGATCCTCAATTCCTGCGCCAGACCGTGGCTGTTGTGCGCAAAGCTGGTGTACCCGGCCCCGTGGCGTACCAGGTAAGGCGCCTCCCCACGGATGGGCAGTGGAGTTGGCGACCAGACCTCCGCGGTCTCTTCGTCGCGGAAGTAGAGCGCTTCACTGGGAGGATCGCTCACCGGGTCGTTCTTCCAACCCGTGACCCGGTTTTCCCCACTGTTCAATGCCCATGTGCCGCCGCCGCCGGATTCGCTTACCAGGCAGCCAAAATTTTCGTTAGCAATGACATTCACCCAGGGCGCCGGGGTCCAGACCTCCTGGTTCAGATAGATCACGTATTCTTTCCCATCCCGGGTGAAACCGCCCAGGCCGTTGTCGAATTGTAAGTCGACCGGCCTGGGAACCGGGGCAGTCAGCTCTTTCACTACGGTGGTGGCGTTGAATGGCGGCAAGCGCACTCCCAGGCGGTGGATCTCGGTCGTAAAATCACCCAGAGAGCTGCCCCTGGCCCCATCCAGAATGGCTCGCGCTGCCGTCTCGAACAAAATTCGATCGGCTTCGACCATCTGGTCGCCGTACAACACAAACAGGCCCCCTCGCCGGTTGAGCCACCCCTCCCCTCCCGAGCGCTCGATCAGGCGAAACAGCTGAGCGTGCAGTTCCTGGCCATAGCCGGTGCCTTTCTCATTGAGAAAAACTACGTCGATCTGTAACCCCCGGTTGCGCCAATAATGGTGGGCTTTCAGCACTTCCTGCACCAGGGGAAAATCGTCTTGCCCGTATATCTTCACCAGCAAGATGGGGTAATCGCCGGAGATACTGAACCCCCACAGGCCGGTCTGGCCTTTGGTGTTGGCTGCTAATTGTTCCGGGAAGGCCCTCAATTCGTCGGTGCAATACAACAGCGTGGAGAGCAGCTGCGAGATGCGTTCCAGGGCAGCGGTAGTCAGGCCAAGCTGGTGCATCTCCAGCTCTGCCTGGGTGCGCGCCTGGGAGAAAGCCTTTTCGATCTGGTTCCAGGCTTGATAACGGTCCAGTATGGCCAGAGTATGCTGGCGATCGTTGGAAACGCAGGTGATCCAGGCGACCTGGCCTGTGGCGTGCGGCTCCAGATAAACGCTTTGTGAGATCGCCATGATCGGGTCTAAGGTGGCGCCGTCCGTCTGAGACAAGGCCCTGCCTGCTTCCAGCGCCTGCGGGTTACGCGCTGTCCGTCCCCGGCCGATGAATTGGGCCCGGCTGGTTTCAAACGAGCCGGCCTGGCGCTTGCCTGGCTCGGGCACCAGACCGTGCGCCAGGTAAACCGGCTCCTCCTGGCTCGACCGCGTCCGGCGGTGGAACAGGATACAGTGCTTTTCAGGGATATATTCACTCTCGATAAACAGTTTATTGAAGGCCGGGTGACGGGCGTCGGCGCTTTGCCTGGTTAGAATCACTTCACCGTAGCTGGTCACCACCAGCTGCGCCGCACGACTGCCATGGTTGGTAAGCGTCAACCGGCGAATTTCGACGTCCTCTTCGGGCGCCACCACGACGTCCAGCGTCGATGAAATGTGGCCGTCCCGGCGGCGAAATTCAACCATGTGGGCATTGAACAACACGTCCTGGTGATCGGGTGACACGCCGGTAGGCTGGAAAGCAGCCGACCACAGTTTAT
>JAAZNB010000692.1 GCA_012798515.1 Chloroflexota bacterium | reverse complement strand
GCGTACCAGGGCTGGCCGGAGGCGTCTCCGGCCGGGACCGCGGCCGCCTGGGGTTGGGACGCCAGGTCTACCGGGGTAGGGTTGGGGGTGTGCTGGACTTCGATCCGATCCATCTCTTCCATCGCTGCGCTCATCACCATATCAGAACGAATGTTCTATATATGTATTTTACTCGCTTTCCCGGAAGAGTCAAGGGGGGATTTTTGGTTTTTAAGCCTGCTGGATATGATTAATGCAATATGCATGCCCACCCGGACATGGGGGCGAGAAGCCCACGACATTTAGATGGCAGCGACCCGGCGTAGGTCGGCTAGAGCGGGATGGGCAGGCTCGCTTGACCTGGACGGGCGAAAGTGAGGCAAGGCGCCTTTCTCTAGCCACGCCGAAAGCGAAAGCCGACAATCCCATCTCGTCCGGGTACCTTTGCAAACCAGGCGCCCCCGCAACCGTTCAACGGCCGCAGAGCGGCGGCGGTAGGTGCATCCGCGGAGCGAATGCACCAGAAGAAAGTCGGGCTTCCATTACAACGCCCCGCAGGGGTGCGCCCGACCGAACACGGTTGACCAGGGATGCCGGCTTACCCGTACCATCTCGGGCACACCCCCAAAGATCCGCGTGGGACGGACGGGGACTCCGGGCTGGCCTTCCCCCGGCCGCAGAGCGGTCGCGGTAGGTGCATCCGCGGAGCGAATGCACCAGAAGAATTCATTTAGCAGGTCGGGCTTCCATTACAACGCCCCGCAGGGGTGCGCCCGACCGAACACGGTTGGCCAGGGATGCCGGCTTACCCGCGCCATCTCGGGCACACCCCCAAAGATCCGCGCGGGAGCGTGAAAGCGCTCCCGGCGCGAGTCAGCCGGGGCGATCTTTCCCTCCCCCATTGTATTCTCAAAAATGGGGAGGTGCAGGCAGGGGACTGGGTTGGGCCGCCCGCGGCCAGGTCTCAGGGCGCCGGCGGATACTCGTGCCCCAGGCGGGGCAGCTCGCCCTCGACCGGGGTGCCGGCGATGAGCGCTGCGGCCGCCCCGTGCAGGTGGCTGTGATCGGCGTAGCGCACCAGCCTGGCGTGCAGCTGCCCATCCACCACCTCGGCATGCAGCTCGGTCACCGAGCAGTTGTGGTTATCCAGGGTGCGCAGCAGGGAAGCGTCCACGTTGGCGCACAGGTCCTTGAGCGTGCAGCGGAACCAGCCGCCGTGGCCCACGACGACCACATTCTGCTCCTGGCGGCCGGCCAGCACCTGCACCAGCCCGGCGCGGATACGTTCCAGCAGCGAGCGGTAATCCTCCCCACCGGGAAAGCGCAGGTCGGTGCGGCCGGCGTACCACTGATCCACGATACGCTCGTGGTAAGCCCACAGCTCATCGCTGACCGGCTGCATCTCCAGGTCGCCGATGTTGATCTCGCGAAACTGCTCCAGGGCGCTCACCGTTAGCCCGAACGGGGCGGCAATGATCCCGCCCGTCTCATAGGCGCGCTTGAGCGGGGAGCTGTACACGGCGTGGAGGGTCGTATGCTGTTGGAAGTAGGCGGCCGTCTGTTGGGCCTGTAGGACGCCCTTGGCGTTCAACGAATAATCGATCTGCCGGTGGGAGAATTGTTTGGTCAGGTTGGCCGGATTCTCCCCATGGCGGACGAGGTACAAGCGATTCATGTGAAACTGTCCTGACATAAAAAATTGGGGATCCCGGGCCGTGGTGCCTTGCGCCGGGCTCCCCAAAACTGGTAAGACGGATGC
>JAAZNB010000691.1 GCA_012798515.1 Chloroflexota bacterium | reverse complement strand
GTCGGTCTCCGGGCCGGCATATTTCAACACGGCCTGGACGGCTTCGTCCGGATGCTCCCCGGCGTATTCGATGCCGTGCAGGGCGGCGCGCAGAAAGCCGGCCAGGGCTTCAGGCTGCTGGCGCAGGATCTCGTCGCTGGTGACGTAGGTCAACCCCAGGGTGGGGATACCGTAATCAGCCGCGTCCCACAGGGTCACGTCGTAGCCCCACGAGCGGATCAGGTAGGGTTCGTTGGATTTGAACACCGGGTAGACGTCCACCTTGCCTTCGGTGAGCAGGCGCGGGTCGAAGCCCACGTTGACCAGTTCGAGCTTCTGCGGGTCCACGCCGGCGGCATGCAGCAAGGCAAACAGGTCCGGGGGCGGCGTGCCTTTGTAGCCCACCAGGCGCCCCTCCCAGTCCTGGGGGGTCTGCAGGCCGGAGGAAGCCAGGGCGGCGTAGGCCTGCTGGCCACGCTGCCCGATCAGGGCGATCGAGACCAGCGGCAGGCCGGGGTCCACGCGCCGCTGCAGCAGCACGGCCGCGTCCTGGGTGGTGACCTGAACCTTGCCGGCCGCCAGGAGCTGCAGGTGTTCCCCGCCGCCGGTGGCGTGTTGGATGGTCACGTCCAGGCCTTCTGCGGCGAAATAGCCATTTTCCTGGGCCAGGTAGACGCCCACGAAGGGCAGGTTGGCCTGGGGTTTGTAGCCGGCCATGAAGGTGAAGGGGGTCGGAGCGGGCGTGGCCGTGGCCGCCGGAGCCGGCGCCACGCTGCAGGCGCCGAGCAGCAGCGCCAGGAGAAGGAAGAGAAGCTTTTTCATGATTGCCTCAAGAGATAAAGTCGTTAATTGCGCAGAGGGAAGGGGCAGGCCCCGAATTTCACCTCGGGCTGGATGGGTCCTGAAGTAATTCCCACGAGAGGGCCGGCGCCGCGCCTGGGTTACTGGTTTGAAGCGCGCGGCTGCCAGAATACGGCCCGCTGCTCGGCCCAGGCCATGGCCCGGTACAGGAGCATGCCCGCCGCGGCCAGGATGAAGATGGCGGCGAACAGGAAGGGCAGGTTGAGGTTGGTGTAGGCCAGCCACATGGTGCGCCCCAGCCCACCGGAGGCCCCGGTCCATTCGGCCACCACGGCCCCAATCAAGGCCAGCGGGGCGCTGATCTTGATGGCGGCAAACAGGTAGGGCAGGCAGGATGGGGCGCGCAGAAAGCGGAAGATCTCCCAGCGGCTGGCGTTCCAGGAGTAGAACAGGTCCAGCAGCGGCGGGTCGACGTGCTGCAGGCCGCTGAGGATGTTGACCAGCACGGGGAAGAAGGTCATCAGGGCCGTGATGATCACCTTGGGCAGCACGCCGAAGCCGAGCCACAGGGTCAGCAAGGGGGCGATAGCCACCAGCGGGGTGGACTTGATCAAAATGGCCAGGGTCATCACCCCATCCTCCAGGCCGGGCAGCAGGGTGAGCAGGGCCGCCAGCAGGGCGCCGGCCAGCACGCCCAGCAGCAGCCCGCTCAACGCCTCGCCCAGGGTGAGGGCGGCGGCGCCGGCGTACAGGTCCAGGTTGTGTATCAGGATGTCGGCCACGTGGCTGGGGGCGGGCAGCAAGTAGGTGGGCACCTGGAACAGGCGCACACCGGCCTCCCACACGGCAAAGAAGAAGATCACGATCCCCCAGGCCACCAGGGAAGAGCGGGAGGACTGCGGGTTCACGGGGTCGCCTCCGCCAGGCCCAGCGCGGCGCGCAGCCGGCGGACGGCTGCCTGGAAGGCCGGGTCATGCTCCTGGCGCGGGCGCGCCAGCGGCAAGGTGAAATCGGCGGCCAGCCGCCCGGGCTGGGAGCTGAGTACCACCACCCGGTCGGCCAGGCGCAGGGCTTCGTAAATATTATGGGTCACCCAGAGGACGGTGGGGTGCAGCGGCTGCCACAAGTCGAGCAGTTCGGTCGTCAGGCGCTCGCGGGTCAGCTCGTCCAGGGCGGCGAAAGGCTCGTCCATCAGCCACAGGCCGGCGTCCAGGGTGAGCAGGCGGGCCAGGGCCAGGCGCTGCTGCATTCCGCCGGACAGGGCGTGGGGATAGACGCCGTCGATGTCCCCTAACCCCACCCGCTGCAGCGCTTCTTGGGGCGAGAAACGTGGGCGGCGCTCGGGCGACAGGAAACGCTGCGCCAGGGCGACGTTGCCCCGCGCGTTCAACCAGGGCAGCAGCGCCGGGCTCTGCGCCATCCAGGCGATCTGGCGGGCGCCGCGCACCTCGGCGGGGCTGCGCCCATCCAGGCGGATGTGTCCCTGGCTGGGGGTGATCAACCCGGCTACCAGGCGCAGCAGCGTCGATTTGCCGCAGCCGCTGGGGCCCACCAGGGCGGTGAACTGGCCGGAAGGAATCTCCAGGCGGATGTCTTGCAGCGCGGTGCGCGGCGGCCGGGAGGGAAAGACGTGGGTCACGTGCTGGATATCTACGTGCATAGGGCTCTCAAGCGTTGGGATGGGGGCCGCCGGCGGCCCCGGGCAACCCCTGCCAGCCGCGCAGGCTCTCGACGCGGATCCGGTAGGCCGACTGCACCTGCCCGCTGGAGGGATACGGGCCGGCGTTGCCCAGGTAGCGTTGGGCCAGGCGCTGCACCAGGCTTTCGAGCTCCTGGCTGCCCGGCGAATATCCTAACGGGGCGGCCTGTCCGCGGGCGGTGATGCGGCGCAGGGGCGGCCAGGGCTCGTCGATGGTCAGGGAGACGTTGGCATTGTGGCGCACGAACTCGGCCCACTGTGAGCCCTGCCAGGCGATCATGGTGAAGGCGTGGCCGTCCCACTCCTGCCACACGGGGATGACGTGCGGGCGCCCGTCCGGGCGGATACAGGCCAGGCGCGCCGTCCAGGGGCCTTGCAGGAAGGCGCTGATCTCGGCCGGGGACAGGGCGATGGCCGCCGGCATGTCTTTCTCCACGCTGTAACGGTATGGCGTGTAGGTGGGCGCGCCCAGGCGGTAGGAGAGCCGGGCGGCCATGATGCGCAGTTCGGGCAGCCACTGCTCCAGCAGCGCCGCCGCCGTCCAGCGATAGGCCGGGGCGCCCAACAGGAGGGCCGCCTCGGGCCGGACGCCGTCCGGGCAGATGGGCACGGCCAGCTCGTAGAGCTGTTCTCGTTCTTCCAGGGCGCAGCCGTTGTCCAGGACGGCGGCCGCCGGCGGGGCGGCGAAGAGCCGGCGGGCGGCCGCCAGGTCCGGGTTGACCTCGCCGGCGTCGTACACACAGCGCACCGGCTGGGTTCCCTCGATCTGCCCCAGCACCAGGTGGCCCTCGCCGGCCGGCACCACCAGCAGCAGCGTCTCGGCCCACTCCCGGCGCCCGGCTTCCTGGTAGAAGGACGACACCAGGTCCTGGCGCTGGTCAGCCGGGGCGCCGCGCCACGACAACAGGCGCGGCCCGCTGCGGTAGCGCCCGCGCCGTTCGATCTGTTCTACGTAGCCCAGGGCTTTCAGCGTGCGCAGCAGCACGAACAACGAGCTGCGCGAGATGCCCAGGTTCTGGATCATCTCCTGGGGGGTAAGTCCGTCCGCTTCGCCGAGCAGCAGCTCGACCAGGCGTAAGGTGCGTTCTGCGGTTGAAGCCAGTGGATCTTCGCTCATGGTTATCGTCTTGATTTATGGATTATAGTCCAATATAACAGACGATAAAACGAAGGTCAAGGCTGCAAATGGGTCATTTTTGCGGTTTTCCCGGCCGCAGAGCCCCCTTCTTTTATCAGGTCGGGCTTCCAAAGTGCCCCGCAGGGGTGCGCCCGACCGAACACGGCTGGCCAGGGATGCCGGCTTACCCGCGCCGTCTCAGGTGTACCCCAATGATCCGCCCGGGACCGTGGAAGTTGGCTTTCGCTCCCGGCGCTTTCCGGCCGGGGCGCCGGGGCAGCCTACCTCCGCCACGGACAGGCGCATTTTGCCGGATCGCTCTAGCCAACCTACGCCGGGTCGGTCTCCCCCAGGCCGCAGAACACAGGCTTTCTTTCAGCAGGTCGGGCTTCCAAAGTGCCCCGCAGGGGTGCGCCCGACCGAACTTTTCTGGCCAGGAGCGCCGGCTTACCTGCGCCGTCTCAGGCACACCCCCGATGATCCGCTCGGGCCGTGAAAGTTGGCTTTCGCTCCTGGTGCTTTCCGGCCGTGGCGCGGGGATGGCCTGCCTCCGCGCCGGAGGGGCGTGTCTGGCCGGACCGCTCTAGCCAACCTACGCCGGGTCGGTCTCCCCCCCGGCCGCAGGGCGCGGCGCCGACGCCATGCGCGCAGGCGAGGGCACTTTTGAGCCCGGTCGTCCGCCACCCTCGACAGCCCCTTCTCGATAAAAAATTCGAAATCCAGACGCACATGGTATACTACGGGGCGATGTCTCTCATCAGCGCTTCGAACCTGGGAAAATCATATGGGCCGGTGGACCTGTTCACCGGGCTGTCCTTCAGCATCCCGCAGCGGGGACGCATTGGCCTGGTCGGCCCCAACGGGGTAGGCAAGACCACCCTGCTGCAGATCCTGACCGGTGCCGAAGAGCCCAGCCAGGGCGAGGTACAGCGGGCGCGAGGGCTGAGCAGCGGCTACCTGCCGCAGGAAGCCCACCTGGAGTCGCAGCGCACGCTGTGGGACGAATGCGCCCTGGCCTTCAGCGACCTGATCCAGGTGCAG
>JAAZNB010000690.1 GCA_012798515.1 Chloroflexota bacterium | reverse complement strand
TCGACCGGCCAGGGCGCAGAGCGCCCATCTGCCGGTGCGGCGCAGAGCGCCTGCACCAGAAGCAAAAAGGCTCTTTCCTGGCCCATACGCTCTGCGTGTGGGCCTCCCCCCTGGCGCTCCGCGCCTTTTCCCTGTGGCCGGGGCGCCTTCCCGACCGGCCAGGGCGCAGAGCGCCCATCTGCCGGTGCGGCGCAGAGCGCCTGCACCAGGAGCAAAAAGGCTCTTTCCTGGCCCATACGCTCTGCGTGTGGGCCTTCCCCCTGGCGCTCCGCGCCTTTCCCCTGCGGCCGGGGCGCCTTCTCGACCGGCCAGGGCGCAGAGCGCCCATCTGCCGGTGCGGCGCAGAGCGCCTGCACCAGAAGCAAAAAGGCTCTTTCCTGGCCCATACGCTCTGCGTGTGGGCCTCCCCCCCGGCGCTCCGCGCCTTTCCCCTGCGGCCGGGACGCCTCCCGGGAAGAGTCGGAATTTCTCACGTAAAGAATGTGTCATTTGACGCAAACTTAAGTTATCATACTGGTATGGATATCGTCTCCCCAGAACCTATCACCGTATCGGTGACCGTCCTGACGCAGATGTTCCTCTATCTCAATTCGTTGAACGTGGACATCGACGCCTTTTTGCGCTCCCTGGGCATCGAGCCGGCCACGGTCAAAGCGCCCGATACGCGCCTCCCCCTCGACACTTACCTGCTCATCCAGGACGAAGCGGCCCACTTCACCAACGATCCTTATTTCGGTCTGCACATGGGCGAATTCGCCGAAGCAGGCAGCTGGTCGATCCTCGGTTATATGATGATGAATTGCAAGAACCTGGGGGAAGCCTTCGAAAAGTCGAGCCGTTATTCACGCATCATCGGCAACCTGATCGAGGGCCGGGCCGAGCCGCGCTTCAATCGCATCAAGCTCGTCCTGTTTACCCCGCCCCACGCCCCCAAGATGTCGCGGCACTGCTTCGAGGCCACCATCTCCAGCAGCGTGCGCATGATGCGCACCCTGACCGGCGTGGACATCTACCCGCTGGAAGTGACCTTCATTTACCCCCAGCCACCCTCCACAGCCGAGTACGAACGCATCTTCTGCTGCCCGGTCAAGTTCGAACAGAAGGAGAATTCCCTCTCCATCGGCTGGGGCGTGGTCAACACGCCAATCTTGATGGCCAACCCGGGCCTGTTGGAATATTTCGAGAAGTACGCCCAGGATTTCCTGGCCGAAATGGAAGGCCCCAATCCCCACACGCGCGCCGTGACCAAAATCATCCTGGCGCGCCTGGACGACGAGGACCTGTCCATCGAAAAGGTCGCCCGGGAGATGGCCGTCAGCGTACGTACCTTGCAAAAACGGTTGGAAGAAGAGGGAGTGGTGTTCAGCGACCTGCTCCGCGACATCCGCCAGAAGCTGGCCAAGAAGTACCTGAGTGAGAATTACACCGTCGAACAGATTACCTACCTGCTCGGTTTTTCGGAACCCAGCGTCTTTCGCAAGGCCTTCAAAAAGTGGCTGGGGGTAACGCCCCGGGAATACCGCCAGATGGCCCTCTCGGGCGCGGAATAGGCGCTTCCCCCCCTGGCCGGTTTCCCGGCACAAACCACAATTCAGACGCTCACCCGGCAGCCAGGAACAACCCGGCAAAGATGATCACGTCTTGCAAGGCGTGGATCAGCCAGGCCCACATTAGCCCCCGGGTCTCGGCCACCGATTTGGCCAACAACCAGCCCAGGAAGACGGCCATGCAGGCCCCGATAAGGCCGCCCGGCACCCCATAGTAATGCGGGATGCCAAAGAGCAGGGCGGAGATCCAATACATGGACGGGCGGGCAAGCCGGCCATCCAGGGCTGTGATCACCCCCAGGCGGGTGATGGCTTCCTCGGTAAAGGCGTTCAGCGCGGCCAGCACCAGGATCCAGGGCAGGTAACCGGCCAGGCCGGCCTCCAGGCGCTGCCCCTGCGCCAGGTTGAAATAGACAAACGCCCCGGTGGCCAGTGAGACGATCACGGCAAAGCTGCGTCCAACGTGGGTCCAGTTTTCCTGGGGGTGGATCCCCAACCAGCGCACCGGCTGCGCGCCGGCGTCCAGGTCACCCGGCCGGTAAAAGCGGCGGGCGTTGTGCGGCGCCAGCAGGGCCACGACCCCCAGCACGATCAGCGCCAGGACCAGGGTGACGAGCTGATACTTCAGTTTGCCATCCACAAAGGCGTTGCCCACCAGCGGCGCCGTCCACGCCGCGGGGATCACCTGCGGGTGGAGCGCGCCCAGGTACAGCAGGCCCAAGGTACCCAGGGCGCTCGCTCCCAGGGCCATCCAGGCAGGGAAGGGAACCCGTGCGGCTCTCATGCGGAACGCCTGCGGTAGAGGTACAGTCCCAGGCCCACCAGGCCCATCAACAGCGCATGCAGGAAGCCTTCCGTGCCCGGCGAGAGCAGCGCCCCGCTGAGGCCGCCGGCCAGGGTGAC
>JAAZNB010000689.1 GCA_012798515.1 Chloroflexota bacterium | reverse complement strand
GTTTTCACCCGCCATTCCCCCGCGCCGGGTGACACACTGTCACCCGGTGATTTGTTATCTTCATCTCAGAGGATGATCCTGACCTACCAGGATCGATATCCAGGAGATGAAAGCATGTCTGATCAACCGATCCGATTCCGCGCCGCTGCGCAAGACCAGCTCAACTACATCACCCGCGCCAATGCCGACCAGCAGCTGCACGTCATCGTCGCCTGCGACGGCCGGCTGGACGCCGGCCGCCTGGAGCGGGCCGTGCGCCTGGCCATGGAGCGCGAGCTGGTGTTGAGCTGCCGTTTTGTCGAAGCAGACGGCCGTGTCTATTGGGAGCTGCGCCGCGACCTGGCGCAGCTCGAAGTGTGCCGGGTGGTGGCCTGCGACGACCCGCAGCCCGGCCTGGCGGCCTTCGTGGCCCAACCCGGCGATCCCTGCCGGGACCCGCTGCTCCAGGCGCGCCTTTTCCGCACCCCGGCCGGCGACACCCTGTGCGTCAAGGTCAACCACGTGGCCGCCGATGGGACGGGGACCAAAGAGGCGGCTTACCTGGTGGCCGATACCTACCGCCGCCTGGAAGCCGACCCGGCGTACCAACCCGGGCCGGGGCGCTTCGGCCGGCGCAGCCAGCTGGCCATCTTCCGCCAGGCCGGGCTGCGTAACCTGCTGCGCTATCGCCCGCGCCAGTTCGGCCTGCCGGCCATGCACTTCGAGCTGCCCTTCGTGGGCGAGGCCAGCCAGGGGCGTGGCTTTACCCTGCGGCGTCTGTCCCCGGCGGATTTTCGCGCCCTCAAGGCCTATGCCCATGCCCACGGCGCCACGCTCAACGACCTGCTCCTGGCGGCCCTGTACCGGGCCATGTTCGCCCAGGGAAACCCGCCGCAGGACACGCCCCTGCCGGTGCAGGTCTCCATCGACCTGCGCCGCTACCTGCCGCGCGGCCAGGAACAGCCCATCTGCAACCTGTCCAGTGCCCTGTACCCGGCCTTGCGCTACACCCCCGGGCAGACCTTCGAACATACCCTGGCAGACGTCGTGGCCCACATGGGGCGCTGGAAGGCGCGCCGGCCGGGGCTGACCGGGGCCATGCTCATCCAGCTGGCCGTGCTGCCGGGTTTCGCCCGCGCCAAAGCCACCATTGGGCGCCTGACCGCCACCTCCAGCTGCCGGGTGGCCCCGCTGCTGCTGAGCAACTTTGGTCTGCTGGACGAGGAGCGGCTGGCTTTCGGCCGCCTGCCGGTCCGCCAGGCGTGGATGCTCGGGCCGGTCATGTTCGGGCACGGGCTGATGCTCACCGCCAGCACCTACGCCGGGCAGATGACCCTGGCCATGGGCACCTGCGCCGGGAGTATCGCCCCGCAGACCGTGGAGGGCCTGCTCGACCGGGTGTGGCAGGAACTGGCCGGGCTGGGTACCCCGCCGGCCCTGGCCTGACCCGGCCGGCGGTCATCCTCCCGTAAGCGCGCAGCCAGACCTCCCGGGACGGCGTAAGATCGATGGGCCCAGGGTGAGCTCCTCGCCCGCGGCCATCTTGCGCCGGCCGGGAGGTCCTTATGTTCGCAGACTGCCTCGATAGCCCGGGTGCCCCCTTGCCGCTACGCCCGCTTGCGGCTCACCGGCCGCAGCGCGGCGGACGGCCAACCGGCCGGGCCTCCCCGGGTTCGTCTCTGCGGCAGAGGTCAGTGGGTTGAAGGAGATGTACCGGGGCCTGTACGACCGGGGCGAGATGCGTACCGCCAACTCCCCGGCCGGCCGGCGCCGGCAATCCCCCGTTCTACTTCATCCCGGGGGCCGAGCACGACGGCCTGGGCCTGTCCAGGGGTATGCGCCTTGGTCCGGCATTATTCTGGCTACCGCAGCCAGATCACGGCAGCCAGAATGGCCAGGTTGATGGCGATGCCGATCAGGCCCTGGTTGTCCAGGCGTTTCCATTCCCCGTTCCAGAAGGTCAGAAACAACACCGTGGAGAGCACGGCTGCCGCGGCGGCGGCCAGGCGGGCCCAGGGCTGCTCCAGGAGGATGCCCGCCCCGCCGGTGATGAAGCCCAGGGCCGTCAGCCCCAGGGAGAAAGCCGCCAGGGTTTGCACCCCCGGGTTGCCCAGCAACTTCGACAGCGCCCACGAGCCGTCGGGCCAGGTCAGCCCGGGCGCCAGCTCGAAGACTTTCCTGCTCTGGGCCAGGTACAACAGGTGTACCAGGCCGTGCAGCGCCAGAAACACGCCGGCCAGAATCTTGAGCAGCATTTTTCCCTCCCGCGGCGTCAGGTCGCCAGGCCGGCGTAAACGTCGTCGGCCCAGGCGCGGATGGCCGTCCAGTCGCGCTGGTCGCTGGGGGGCAATTGGTACAGTGGGCTGGCCGGCAGTTTGGCCAGCAGGCTGTCGGGAAAGCGCAGCCGCGCCGGGTCGTACTTGCCCCCCAGCAGTTCCACTTTGACCGGTTTCAGCCAGGGATAGCGGGCCAGCTCCTGGTCGAGCTGGTCGCGGGCGCCCTGCCAGTCCTTATCGCCGGCCTGGGTGGGGCCCAGGGTGAACACGGCCACCTGGCGCCGGGCCAGCTCCGGTTGGAAGCGGGCCAGGAACTGGCCGACCTCCCCGGGCCAGCGCCCGATGTACAGCGGCGCGCCCAGCACCACCGGGCCGTATTCGCCCAACGAACGCACCTGGCGCACAGGCAGTAAATTGACGTTGAGCCCTCGTTCGCTCAACGCCATCGCGATCGCCTCGGCCACTTCCTGGGTGGCGCCGTATTTCGAGGCATACGTCACGAGCAATGGATCGTTCATCATCCGCCTTCCTTTTGCTGGCCTGCCGGATCAATAGGGGCCACATCCCGGCCGGGGTGCTCTGGCTGCCGTGTCAGGTTGGATTCGATTGGACTGCGTTGCTGAGGGGAAGATAGAATGTGGTGTGGCCGGGGTGAGTGATCTCCGGGCAAGCTTCCACACCGGAGCCTGCCCGCTTCGCTGATTTTATTGTAAAGAATTTGCCCCCGCTCCCTGGTACCGTATGTTACCAATGAGCGGGTTACGTTCGTCCTGTTTTTGCCCCGGGCCCGGCCCCTGGTTTAACAGCAGGTCGGGCTTCCAAAGTGCCCCGACAGGGGTATGCCCGAC
>JAAZNB010000688.1 GCA_012798515.1 Chloroflexota bacterium | reverse complement strand
CCGGCCGTATTGGATATTATGCCAAAATATGCTTCGCTTCCCAGGTAATTGATCCATGGAAGGGGCGTATCCGGTTGCGAAATCACATATTCACGGCGCTCGTCATCAAAGTAACCGTAACGCATAAGTTCTCCTGTTCGATTGGTAATGGCGCATAGGTTGTCCTATTGATCTACGCCGCTTCCATGGCCAGCGCAGGGTTCGCAGGGGCGATCCAGGCGCCGGCGGCCGGTGGGCAGCGGTTGCTTTCCATAAACCGGGCGAGGTTTCCCGGCGATCTTCTGGCGGTGTCACCCTTCGAAGTGTGGACACGCTGAACAGAACCATGTCCATGTTGAACCTACCCGCGCCAGAATGGTTTACGGTCTTGCCTGGTAACTGCTCAGCGGGTGAAGAGGAGTTCTTCCTGCGCCTGGGTTGGGTAGTTACCGTGCGTTTTAAAAAGATGTATTACAGACAAAGATCTAGGTTATGTGGTCAACGTTGCTTGTGGCTGGAGTTCTGCGCACTTGCAGCAGGCAACGAAGTGATCCGGCTCCACCTCGACCAGCACGGGCCGGTCGTTGGTGCACTCCTCGTTCTTCTCGGCCACCGGGCAGCGGTCGAAGTACACACACCCGGTGCGGGGTCCGGTCAGTTCCGACTTGAGCTCCACACTGGTCTTGTCCCATTTGCGGTCCAGGCGTGGGACGGCGGACATGAGCATCTGCGTGTAGGGGTGCATGGGTTGGGCGTAGATTTTCTCGGTCGATCCCATTTCTACGATACAGCCCCGGTAGAGGATTACGGAACGGTCGCTGAGGTAATACCCCAGGGAAAGGTCGTGGGTGATGAACAGGATCGACAGGCCGGTCGATTTCAAGTCCGCCAGGAGGTTGAGCACGTCGATCCGGGTGGAGGCATCCAGCATGCTGATCAGCTCGTCGGCGATCAACAGGCGGATGTCCAACAGCAGGGCCCGGGCGATGAGCAGGCGTTGCAGCTGCCCGCCGCTCAGTTGGTGGGGGAATTTATCCAGCACCTGGTCGGGGTTGAGCCCCACCGATTTGAGCGAGTTACGCACGCGTCCTTCCCATTCGTCCGCCGGGACCTGGGGGAAGAATTCGTCCTTGATGATGCTGAAGACCCGGTCGGCTTTGAAGATGGGATTGTAGGAACTAAAGGGGTCCTGGAAGACGCCCTGCACTTTGCGATAGTAATTCCGCAGGTCTTCTCCTTTCAAAGTGGAGATATCTACCCCGTCCACCGTGATCGTGCCGGTGGTGCGGGGAATGAGGCGCAGGATCATCTTGCCGATGGTGCTTTTTCCGCTGCCGCTCTCGCCGATAACCGAGACCACTTCTCCGTCGCCGACGTCGAAGGTGACGTCGTTGACGGCCCGCAGCTCTTTGCCGCCAAACGTGCCCACCTGGTAGATCTTAGAGACATTCTCCAGCTTAAGCATGGTTTTCCATCTCCTTCCAGCAGGCAACGTAATGGTCTTTCTTGATCTCGACGAATGGAGGCTCTTCCACGCATTTGGCAAACGCAACGGGGCAGCGGTCGCGGAAACGACAGCCGGTCGGAGGGTTGAGCAGCACGGGCGGGTTGCCGGGGATGCCGGTCAATTTCTTGGTCGAATGCTTTACGCCCACCTTGGGCAGGGACGAAATCAGCAGCTTCGTGTAGGGATGGCAGGGGGAATGGATGATCGTCTCGGTAGGCGCTTTTTCGGCCTGCTTGCCGGCGTACATCACCATAATGGTGTCAGCCACCTGGTACAGGATGGAGATGTCGTGGGTGATGACGATCATGCTCTTGACGAACTGGCGGTCGCGGAATTCGACCAGCATCTCGGCCACGGCCTGTTGGGTAGAGACGTCCAGGGCCGAGGTGATTTCGTCGGCGACCAGCAAAGAGGGGTTCATCAAGGTGGACAGGACCATGACCATGCGCTGCTTCATCCCGCCGGAGAGCTCGATGGGGTACATGTTGAGCACTTCCGGCGAGAGGTCCACCAGGTCCAGCCTGCGCTTAAGCTCCGGCAGGGTGGCGGCGTAGTTTACCCGGCGGGATTCGAGCAATTCGCCGGTCATCTTTCCGATGCGCCGCGTGGGGTTCATGGCGCTCATGGCATACTGGGGGATGATGGACACTTTCTTGAAGCGAAACGGGTTCATCTTGTCCGTATCCCAGATGGGCAGGTT
>JAAZNB010000687.1 GCA_012798515.1 Chloroflexota bacterium | reverse complement strand
GCCATGGCTGCGCTGGCCCAGGCCAGCCCGGCGCAGATCCACAATGCAGTCTGGAAGGTGTTGATCAGGGCAGACCGGATGGCGTCCTGCACCTGCTGGCGGGCGGCGGGCGCCAACCCGGCCGGCGGCTGGGCCCCGCCGAGCTGCCCGGCGCTGGCCGCCAGCTCCTGGCGGGCCGGGGCGGGCAGCTCCAGGGATTGGGTGCGAGTTTGCAGGCCGGCTGAGAAGGTGAACAGCGCCACTGCGCCCACCACAGCGATGGCCAGCACGCCGGCGGTGCGCGAGACGGCGTTGTTGATCCCCGAGGCCGTGCCGGCGAAGCGGGTCTCCACCGCGTTCATCACCGAAGTGGTCAGGGGCGCCACGGTGAAGCCCATGCCGGCGCCGAAGAGCAGGATGGCGGGGAAGTAGGCCGTCCAGTAACTGGCCGGGCCGCGGGTCTGGCCGGCCAGGGCCAGGAGGACGAAGGCGACCCCCACCAGGGCCGGCCCGCCGATCAGGAAGCGGCGCGGGCCGAAGCGGTCTGCCAGGGCGCCGGCCCAGCGCGACAGTAGGGTCAGCATCAGGGCGAAGGGGGTGATGGCCAGCCCGGCGGTGGACTGGCTGTAGCCCTGGGCCTGCACCAGGTTGAGTGAGAAGAACAGTGAGAAGGCGCTCAGTCCGCCGTACAGGAACAGGGTCAGCAGGTTGGCGCCCAGAAAGGTGGGGGAGCGGAACAGGTGCAGGGGCACCATGGGCTCTACCTGGTGCGCTTCCACCCACACGAAGGCCGCCAGGGCGGCCAGGCCGGGCAGCAGGCTGCCCCACACGCGCGGATCGCCGAAGCCGTAGTCTGGGGCAGAAGTCAGCCCGTAGGCCAGCCCGCCCAACCCCAGGGCGGCCAGGGCGGCCCCGGCCAGGTCGATGCGCCGGGCGCTCCCCTCGCTGCGGCTTTCGGGGACGTGGATGGCCAGCATCCACAGGGCGACCAGGCCGATGGGCACGTTGATCAGGAACACGCCCCGCCACAGTCCGGCGTCGGCCAGCAGCCCGCCCAGCACCGGCCCCACCAGGGTCACGGCCGTGGTCACGGAGGACCAGGTGCCGATGGCCTTGCCGCGCTGTTCGGGTGAGAAATAGGCGCTGATGATGGCCAGGCTGCCGGGGATCATGATGGCTCCGCCGGCGCCCTGCACCACGCGGGCGGCGATCAGCAGGGCCGGGCTGGGGGCCACTCCACAGGACAGCGAGCCGGCCAGGAACAGCGCCACCCCGGCCATGAACACCCGTTTGCGCCCCAGGTGGTCGCCCAGGGACCCACCGATCAGGATCAGGGCGGCCAGCATGAGCAGGTAGGCGTTCACCACCCACAGTAGCTCGACGGCGCTGGCCCCCAGGTCGGCCTGCAAGGAGGGCAGGGCCACGTTGAGCGCCGAGCCGTCGATGAAGGCCATGCTGGACACCAGGATGGTGGAGACCAGCACCCAGCGCCCGGTATGGGTAGAATCTGCTTCAGGCATTGTGTTTCATCTCTTTCCCCCCTATAAATAACGGATTGATTCACTCCGATTTTGCATAGTATATGCAAGTTTGCCCCGCCTCGCAATGGGGAGAGTACGGGGGATATGGACCCTTCAGCGGTGGATTCAAAGGCGAACCCGCTGTGTCACGGTGTCGTTCCCTGGCCGCCTGGGCGCCATGGTGCAGGTTGGCTAGAGCGGGGAAAGGTTATTCCTCGACCCCGCGCCGGGCCAGGGTCGTCAGGTGTCCGTGTTGGCCAAGGGGCTCGCATATCCCGGGAAAGCGGTGCGTTGGCAACGCGCCCTACGCGAGGCCCCGTGTAGG
>JAAZNB010000686.1 GCA_012798515.1 Chloroflexota bacterium | reverse complement strand
TTCCCGTGGCAATCCAGGGCCAGCATCATCACCGATGCGACGTCGAGGTATTTTTGCGCCCGGTTCCTTTCCGTTCGAATGACGGCGTTGGCCTGTTCCAGGCGATCTGTTTCTTCCAGCAGGCGAAACAACATCCGTTGGGCATGCAGTTCGTTGAACGGCTCGCGGTTGATGCCACTGGCGGCGTTCTTCTTTCTGCGTTGGCTCCTCGAAATGATCTTTTTAATCAGAGCCAACATTTCTTCCGGAGAAGAGCCCTTGGGAATAAAAGCATCCGCACCAATATCCAGGCCGAACTTGCGATCTTCTTTGGCGCGATACGACGCCGTCTGTAAAATCACCGGGATGTGCTCCAGCTCGGGGGTATTGCGGATAATATGACACAATTCAAAGCCATCCATCTCGGGCATAAGAATGTCCGAAATGATCACGTCTGGTTTTTCACGGTGAGCGATATCGAGGGCGTTCTTGCCGTTATTCGCCTCGATCACCGCAAAGCCAATCGATTCCAAAACCAACTTCGTACGAAGCGCTTGGGTAGGACTATCGTCTACGACCAACACTCTTTTTAACATCATGTTTTATTCTCCATCTGAAGTAAAGCCGATAGTGCATTTGCAATGCGATTCAGGGGAAGAATTTGATCCACAATACCTGCTGCAGCCGCCGCGCCCGGCATACCATAGACGACGCTGGAAGCCTCGTCTTGTGCAATGATGTAACCGCCGGCTGTATGGAAGGCAGATAAACCGGGCGTGCCGTCACTACCCATCCCGGTCAGAATGACTCCAATCGCCCGAGGTCCGAATACCCTGGCCATGGACTTGAATAGATACGTGGCAGAGGGACGGAATGCCCCAATCGGCTCGCTACCAGCATCCAGGATCACGCGCTTCGAGGAACTTATTCCCAGGTGATATCCTTGCGGAGCGATCAAAACCTGCCCCGGCAAGAGCAGCTGCCCATCTTGCGCCAGGGCCACATGCTGGCGACTCGATGCGGCCAGCCATTCCGCCAACCCGGCATCGAAGCCGGCCGCGATGTGCTGGACGATCAAAATCGGCACAGGGAAGTGCTCGGGCAGGCCGCCCAAGATAGTCGCCAGCGCCGCCGGCCCTCCCGTGGAAGCGCCCATGCCAATCACTTCGATCTGGTTGGCCGCATCGACCACCAGGAGTGGCCTGCGAATGGGCCGGGAGTCCGATCTCCTGTGGACGACTTTCACTTCGGCCAGCAGCTTGACCATCTTGATCAATTCCTTGACGTTCTCCTGGAATCGAGGGCTGCCGGGGCCCACTGGCTTTTCGATGACCGCCAGGGCGCCGGCTTCCAGCGCCTGAAAGGATAACTTAACTTCCTGGGGATCGAAGCTGGCAGTGACGATGATGATCGGTCGTGGCGCCTCCGACATGATGCGCCGTGTGGCTTCGAAACCGTCTATTCCTGGCATGTGGATGTCCATGGTAACCAGATCGGGCTTGTATAACAGGGTCTTGCGCAAGCCTTCTTCACCATTCTTTGCAGTCTCGATGACCTTGATCTCCGGGTCCGAGTCGAGGATGGACTTCAACAACAAGCTTACGGTAGGCGAATCTTCAACGACCAATACACGGATCATTTTTTTGCCTTTCTCCCAACCATTAAGCATAAAAATCCGTACCAATCCGCCCGTCGCACCCGGGGTTATTGCAACCCTGGCCAGTGACACGGCCAGGGGTTGGCCATCCTGTTTAAATCAGCCGCCGGATGGTATCCAGCAGCTTTTCCTGATCGAAGGCGTTTTTCACAATGTACGCGTCGGCCCCCGCCTGTATACCGCGCTCACGGTCCTGGGCCTGATCCAATGACGTCACCAGAATGATGGGGAGATGTTTGAAACGTTCATCCGCGCGCAGCCGCTCGGTCAGGCCGATGCCATCCAGCCGCGGCATGACCACATCGGACACAAGCAGGTCACAAGGCTGTGTCTGCATTTGCGTCCAGGCATCCAGGCCATCCGAAGCAGCCAGGACCTGGTAACCGGCGGCTTCCAGAATGTTCTTCTCCAGCGTGCGTGTGGTAATGGAATCATCGGCTACCAGGATGATTGGCGCTTTCTCCTTGCCTTCGGCCGCCTCTTGCCCGCCAGATGCCGGTTGAATGATTTCACGCTCAGTCGTGTTCAACAAATCAGCCGTGTTCAAGATCATCACGATCTCCCCCGATCCAAGGATAGATGCCCCGGCCACGTTACGCACCCGCGCCATCGGTTGGGGCAGGCTCTTGATGACCACGTCCTGGGTGCCCAGAACGGCATCCACCAGGAAAGCCGTTCGTTTTTCCGCCACACCCACCACTACCACCGGGCTCATCTCCACTTCTCTTTTCTCAGCCCCAAGGCCTTCCACACCCAAAGCGTCCGAGAGCCGCCATAAAGCCACCGGTTCCCCGTTCAAGCGGATCACCTGGCGCCCTTCCACAAAACCGATATCGGCCGGCTGGATCCGCAGCAATCGAACGACGTTCGTAATCGGGAAGGCAAACACGTGGAACTGCCCCGATGGATTGCGCTTCCACTGCCCGGCCTGCACCAGCAGGCACAACGTCGTCGCCACCGAAAGGGGCAGCGACAGGGTAAAATGTATGCCTTTCCCGGGGTTATTTTCTACCTCGATCAATCCCCCCAGGTGCTCCACCCGCTGGCGGACGATATCCAGGCCTACCCCCCGCCCGGAAAGATCAGTCACAAACGTGCTGGTCGAAAACCCGGGGTTGAAAATCAGCCACAAGGCATCGTGGTCACTCAACGATTGAGCCGCTTCCTCATTCAGCAGGCGCTTCTTCACCGCCGCGGCGCGCACTGCGTTCAGGTCGATGCCATTGCCATCGTCGCTAACCTCGACGACCAGGCTGTCACCCTGGTGAGAAGCCTTCAATACGATGCTGCTCTGGGCGGTTTTGCCGGCTTTCTGGCGCACTGCCGGTATTTCGATTCCGTGATCGATGGCATTGCGCAGCAGATGCAGGAGCGGATCCTTAATCTGTTCCAGCACCGAACGATCTACGTCGGTTTCACCTCCCTGAATCACCAGGACGACCTCTTTTCCCTGTTCGTGAGCCAGGTCGCGCACCATGCGCGGAAACGTATTGAACACCGTCGAAATGGGCAGCATGCGGGTCTTACGGATCTCTTCTTCCATTTCGGTAGCCACCTGATACATGCGGCGGCCGTCGGCCTGGGCCGCCCGGATCAGGTGATTGACCTGATCACGCACGGCGTGCAGGTAAGCCTCGTTGGCGTTCAAGAAATCCAACACCGGTTGGATAGAGTCCACCTGCTTTGCCCCGGGGAACCGGTGGGCCAGGTCGATTTCACTTTGCAGCAGCCCGACGTCGGTGGAGATCAATAAACGCCGGAAATTGGGTCGCGTCTTGCGCCACGCCACTTCCCAGGCAGCCAGGCTGTCGCGCAGGGCCTGGAGTTCCACCAGGTTCTGCCCCGATCCAATGCGGGTCACCTGCAGTTCGCCCATCAAGGACAGCAGACTGTCCAGCTTGGCCGTCGTCAGGCGCACGGTTTCGTCCTGTTTGTGGGTCTCCACCGGCGGAGCGGTTGCCGGCCTGTCGGCTACTGCGAGCAGGGTGGCCGGGGACGGCGCCGCACCCGGCGCCTGGGACGGTTTATCCGGTTTATCCCCTATCCCCGGCGGGTCTTGCTCTTTGCCTGCGGAGGCTGTTTTTCGCTTTCGCGCGGCTGCTTTCCGCCCAGCTGCGCCCCTGCCCTGCTTGCCGGGCGGGTTGTCTGTGACCTCCGGGGGATTCACCTGTGGAGGTGCAGGGGAAACGTCCACCGCCTGCACTCCGGCTGCCGGCTGCCCGCCAGAGGGAGCGGCTGTGCCTGGGCCCGGTGCAGGCTTCGCGGACTGCGGCGCCTCGGCCAGCTTTTCCAGGGCAGAGACCAGCGCGTTCACGTCCACGTCACCGCTGTCGGGTTTACCGGCTGCCTGATCCACCAGGTGATTGATCC
The DNA here is from genome assembly GCA_012798515.1 of Chloroflexota bacterium. Taxonomy (GTDB): domain Bacteria; phylum Chloroflexota; class Anaerolineae; order Anaerolineales; family Anaerolineaceae; genus JAAZNB01. The sequence goes on along the minus strand of JAAZNB010000686.1, from coordinate 2,174 downwards.
CATCCAGGGTCTGGTATACCAGGTCGAAGCCCTGCGGCGCCAGAGACTTGCCGCTGTTTTGAAGGCTGACAAAAAGGCTTTCCAGACGGTGCCCCAGGGATTCGATCTTTTCCAGGTTCACGGCGCGGGCCGCGCCTTTCAGGCTGTGCGCCTCGCGGAGCGCTTCGGTCAACAACTGCGCCCGCGTTTCTCCTGGGGCAGCTGCCTCCAGGTCTAACAATTTCTGGTTGATCGCCTGGATATGTTCTTGCGCTTCGGCAATAAACAAACCCATGAGCTGTCGTTGCAGGTCATCATTCAGTGATTGAGCCATCAAGTTACCCTTTCCTGAAAGATGAGATGACAGGCAAAACGGGCCAACGTGTGAATCCCATGCCCTGCTCTACACCTTATAAAATTCCACTGTCTTTTGCAAGCCCTGGGCCATGACGTTCAGGTTCTCGGCCGCCGTTTGCGACTGGCGGGCCCCGGCCACAAACTGCACGGTTGCCTGGTTGATATCTTTCATCGCCTGGGAAATCTGCTCCATGCCAATGCTTTGCTGGTGGGCCGAAATAGCGATTTGTTGGGCCGCCTGGGAGGCTTCCAGAATGATTTCTGCCAGCTGGTTGATGACCCCGCCGGCCTGCTGCGCCAGGGCCATGCCTGTATCCACCCCTTTGGTACCCTGTTCAGTCGCCAGCACGGCCGCATTGGTGGCTTTCTGGATATCACTCAAGATCGAGCGCACTTTGGTAGTGGCTTGCTTGGATTGATCGGCCAGGTTTCGCACCTCGGTCGCTACCACGGCAAACCCTTTGCCCTGTTCACCGGCTTTGGCCGCTTCGATGGTGGCATTCAACGCCAGCAGGTTGGATTGGTCGGCAATGTCGTTGACCGTGGCCGTGATCTCACCGATTTGTTGGGTCTGTTCGGACAGGGCCAGAATGTCCTGGGCAATGGCCTGTACTTTCTCGCGGATCTCGATCATGCCGGAGATGATCGCTTCCAACGACTGGCGCCCATCCTCGCTGACCGCCACCGCTCCTTGCGCTTCGTGGGCCACGGCGTTGGCTTTTTGGGCTGTCTGTTCGGCCGCGGCGCGCACTTCGTCGACGGTCGTCGTAGTCTGGTTGATCGCGGCCGACTGCTCATTGGCGCTGGCCGTGTGCTGGCTAACAGCGGCCAGGATCTCGGCCGTAGCTGCCGTCGTACTGGCCGCAGATTCCCGCGTCTGTGAAGTAATGTTCAACAAGGTGTCGGCAAACTGGTCCATGGCGCGCCCCAGATCTCCGATTTCATCCAGGCGGGTCATATTCAGCCTGGATCCCAGGTGGCCGGCAGACAGGTCCCGCATCATCCCGACCCCCTGGCCCAGAGGCCGGGTAATGCCGCGGCTGATGACCACTCCCAATATCACCGCCAGGGCCAGCCCCACCAGCCCAGCCGCGATCATCAACCGGCTGATCTGGTAAAAAGTATCCTGGACGTAGGTCTGGCGGTCTGCCATCAGGCTGATATTGACGTCGGTCAGGTCGCTCATGTGCCTGGCTACCTCGTCGCGTGCGACTGACAGCTCACCGCCGGTCTGGATAGCATCCATAGCCGTAGCCATATCGCCGGATTTGATCAACCCAATGACCCTGGACAGTTCACTCTGATACGTAGCCCAGTCTGTATCAAAAGCGGCCAGGATTTGCAGGGCCTCTTGTGGCAGGTTCTTCTGACGCAAGGCTGCTATCTCGTCGTTGATGGCAGCCTTGAGCGTGTTGATCTCGGCTTCAGTCTCGTCGATCTGCTCCGGGAAAAGGATCATTTTAAAAACATTCCCGCGGATGCGATACAGATCAGTACTGGCTACGCCCAGGTACTCGATGGGAAGAACGTGGTCGTTGTAGTTGTCCACGATTATTTGACTTAAATTTTGCACACTTACAAAACCCAGTGTGGCCACCAGTACGACGATCAGGGCAACGATAAGGTATCCCCCGGTCAGCTTCACACCTGTCTTCATATTATTAAGCCAACTCATATCCAACCTCCTCACCGCCAAATTAATTGGCTAACCATGTTGTAAATGCCTCAGTCCTGTACGACCAGGCGCGGGTCACTAAACAATTTCTCGAGGTCTAAAACCGTCATCAGATCGTGCGTCAACCCCCCTGTGATCTTGCGTTCATTAGCTTTGGCCCGTC
>JAAZNB010000685.1 GCA_012798515.1 Chloroflexota bacterium | reverse complement strand
CGGTGCCACGCAGGATGGGCGCCTTGAACAGGGTGTCGTAGAAATATAGTCCCTGTCCGTTGATCTGCACGCTCTGGCCGTGCAGGGTGGTGAAATCGAACGGGGCGCCGCCGCCCGGCCAGAACAGCCCGGCGGCCGCCTCGGCCAGGGCTAACAGCCCGGCCAGGGTAGACAGGATGAAAAGGGAAGTAGAACGTTGCATTGCGGTATACCTGTTGAAAAAGTTCGATGGGTGGATGATTTCAAAGAACGCGCGGTTGGATTATACCCTACCCTGCCTGGGCGTTTTGCGGAGAGCCAGTGGGTGTTGTATATTGGGGCGATTTGCCAGGCAGGCGGGAGGGCATGCCTGCCGAGGGGATTTCATCGATCCTGAACGGTCGGGCGTACCCCTAACGGGGCATGATATGGAAGCCCGACTGCTGAAAATAGGATGCGTTCGCAACGCACCTCCCCCGGGGTTGACCTGTGGGCCAGGAATGCGGCTCGCGCTCTACGCGCCAGGCGCCCCGGAACGGGGCTGCACGTCTCGCTCCAGGGCGGCGCGATCCCAGGCGTTGTGGCCGGCTGCGGTGGAGAAACCTTGCGGCTCGGGATAGGCGTAGCAGATGCGGTTGTAGGGTGCGTTGCCAACGCACCTCCCCCAGGGTTGACCTGTGGGCCAGGAATGCGGCTCGCGCTCTACGCGTCAGGCGCTCCGGGACGGGGCTGCAGGTCGCATTCCAGGGTGACGCGATCCCAGGCGCCGTGGTCGGCCGCAGCGGCGTAGGTGCTTTGCAGGAAGTCGAGCAGCACGTCGTCCGGCGCAGCGGCCGTACGCACGGCCGCGTAGGGCAGGATGAACTCCCTCAGCTCGTGACTGTAAAAGGCCTGCGCCGGTCGTACGGCCGCGGTGGAGAAACCTTGCGGCTCGGGATAGGCGTAGCTGTAAAACAGAGGGAAGGGGTGCGGTCCGCCGCCCGGCCAGAACCCGGCGCTGGAGACTTCGTGCGAATAGGCCTCACGCGTTACCCAGTCGGGCAGGTTGGGGACGCCGCCGGGGTGCAGGGGCGCCGGGCGGCCGGAGAAGCGCGTCACGGCCAGGTCGAAGCTGCCCCAGAAAAAGTGCACCGGGCTGTTCTTGCCGCTGAAGCGGGTGCGGAACTGCTTGAAGACCCGGTCGGCCTGGAGTAAGATGCGCCAGGCGCGGTTGGCGTATTCGGGATCGTAGGCCGCGTGCTGGCGGTCCTGGCTGAAAGGGATGGGATGGTCGACCTCATTGGGGCGGCCGTGAATGTCCACGTGGATGCCCAATCCTTCCAGCTCGTCCATGAGTGCATGGTAGAAATCCGCTACGGTTTGGGTGCGCAGCGGCATTGCCCGCCGGCTCCCGTCGTTGACGCAGATGAGCAGCTGGTGGTCGACGAAGTCGAAATCGATGTCGAACAGCCGTCCGGCGTACGCTATGGGCGAGGTGGTCAGCCCGCGCGAGGTCAGGTAGAGGGGCACGTGCCAGGAATGATTGGTCCACGGCGCCTGAGACAGGCGGATCTTACCTACGATCTGACTCCACAGGTGGAGCGTCGTAAATGTATCCTGCCATTCGTCCAGGGGCAGCTCTGGCCACGGTTGGTAAACTGTAGACATAGATGGTTGTCTCTTTCCCCCGAGAGAGGGTATCCTAGAGGGGCAGAACCATTTCGTACTGTCCCACAAAGTTTTCGAAACCCAGGGCGCCCAGGAAGGCGTGAGCGGACGGGG
>JAAZNB010000684.1 GCA_012798515.1 Chloroflexota bacterium | reverse complement strand
GAGCGCACTTCCTGGACGCTGGGCGCCAGCTCCCACTGGGGATGCGCCAGGCGCGCCAGGGTGAGCAGGCAGCCGGTAGCCGGTTCTTCACGCAGGGAGCGCGACGGGCGGTAGGAGCGTACCGGCACATGGAGGCTTTCCAGCCGGTTGATCAAGGAAAAACGCAGTGAGTCACTCAAGAAGGGGGCCAGGATGACGATCTCTTCAGGCGGGATGCGCTGTTCGTCGAGCAAGCCGGCAATCTCCTGGCATACCCAGGCGATCATTTCGGGGAAATAACGGTGGAAGGTATAGGTAAAGGCCGGCTGCTCTGCGGCATAGGGATCCGTGGAGTGCTGTAAAAGGGTGGCGCCAAATACCTGGCTGAAGGCCTGCAGGTGAGGTGGGGTTACCAGCGACTCCTGCATTTCGATGGTTTGGTCACAGGCGCTGCGCAGTGCTTCACCGGAGAGCGGGTCGGCGCCCAGGAAGGTGCGGTATCCGCCCATGTGGTTGTACACCAGCACTCCGGAGGTCAGCTCCGGCAGCCAGCTGCGGATGATGTCGTGCATGAGAGGGATATCTTCTTCGATGTTGTCGTAGATCAGGTGGTGGTAGCGCTCTTTGAGGTAACGTTGGCACATTTCCAACGGCCACAGGTTGTGGTTGAAGATCTCCAGCTGCAGGGAGAAATCCAGCAGGTTATTTTCCAGGCAAAAGCGGCGGAAGCGGTTGGCGCATTCCTGGGCCTCGTCGTAGACGTGCTGCTGGGCCGGCTCGCCCACCCAGGCCGATTTCAGGCGTTCCCCCACACTGGTGTAATCGAACCCAACCGCGGCGGCTTTGTTCAGGTTATTCAGCACCTGGGCCAGTAAGCGGTTGGGTTCGATGGCGACGGTTTCGAAATAACCCTCGTCCAACAGGGGGCGCACCAGCCGGTTGAGAAAATATTGGCTGGTTTCCAGGTCCAGGAACACGGGCTGGCGTTCGGGGTGGCTAAAACCGGCGCCGGCAGCGATGGCCGGCCAGAACAGGTCTACCATGCGCCGGGCCAGGCCGCTGATGGTCAGGACGTCGGCGCGACTGCCCGGGGGCAGGTCAGGGCGGGAAAGGACTTCCTCGTAGGCCCGCGCCAGGCTGCGCTGGGGGAGCAGGACCAGGATGTCGTCACCAGATATCCCGGCGTGCAGCATGCGCAGCAGGCGCCCAGCGCTGGCGGTGGTCTTCCCGGCGCCGGCCGGGCCGGCTACGAAAATGGAGTGATCCCACGCAGCCTCTACCAGGGCCTGCTGCCCCGGTGTCCAGCGAAATTCATCCACAGTGTCCCCCGTGCTCAAGCATCGGCTTGGTTGGCGATATAGTGCAGTAATTCTCGGGTGAGGCGCGTATCATCGGTGGCGCGATGCGAATTGAAGCCGGTCAGGTTGCAATGTTTGCGAGCCGTATCCAGCGAATGGTAGCGGTACCCCATGCGCCTGGGGTCCCACTCACCGCGGAACTCGGCGTACAGTTTCATCAGGCACATGCTCTTGAAGGAATCCTTCCAGGGCAGGCGGTAAGACGCGTGGGACTGTTGCATCAAGCGCAGGTCGAAGTCGGCGTTATAGATGACGATCAACCGTCCGACCAGGAAGCTGCGTACGGTAGGCCAAAGAGCCGGCCAGGTCAAGGCGCCTTGCAGAGATTCGGAGGTGATGTGGTGGACCATCTGGGCGCCGGATGAGATCGGCCGGTTGGGCCGGACCATGGATTCCAGCAGAACGTGGTCATCATCGTCGACGATCGAGATCTCGATGATTTCGGCGCTGCGATCCAGCCCGGTGGTCTCGGTGTCCAGGTAGACCGGTTTTTGCGCCAGCACCTGCCGGGCAAGTTGGATGGCTTTGGTGCGAGCCGTGCGATTGGTTGGAGTAGGAATCGAATTCATGTGTTTATTGGACCACCCAATAGTCGATTTCGTCAAGTTCGTAGGTAAAGCCACCGGCTCCGGCGCCGGAGATGTACACGCCAAAACGTGTATCCGTGCTGAAGGTCGTGTCATCCAGCTCTTTGAGCAGTTTGCCGTTGGCATACAAGGAGAAATGACCGCCACGCGCCAGTACGCCCAGGCGATTGGTCTGGTTCGAACCGGCCAGGATGGGATCTCCCTTCTCCCAATTTTGGATACTGCTGGTGCCATTGGCGTCCCAGCGGGTGAAGTTGTAGCGTCCGTCGCAGGAGACGATGAAATAATAACCCATGCCGCTGTTGAAGTCGGGGGCGCGCAATACCAGCCCATACTGGTCGTCGGCGACGCAGCTG
>JAAZNB010000683.1 GCA_012798515.1 Chloroflexota bacterium | reverse complement strand
GCATAACGCGCCTGGGCGTTGGGATACTCGTACTGCGGGAACGAGGTCTGTTTGGTGGGATTGTCGGTGGCGTTGAAGCGGATGACGTGCGAGATGAGCAGCGCATTGGCCACACCGTGCGGCACGTGATAGGCTGCGCCCAGCTTGTGCGCCATCGAGTGGCAGATGCCCAGGAAGGCGTTGGCGAAGGCCATGCCGGCCATGGTGGCGGCGTTGTGCACCTTCTCACGCGCGTGGGCGTCTTCGTTGCCGTTTTCGTAGGCGGCGGGCAGGTACTTGAACAGGATGCGCAGCGCCTCCAGCGCCATGCTGTTGGTGTAGTCGGTGGCCAGTACGGACACGATGGCTTCCAGGGCGTGCGTCACGGCGTCGATGCCGGAAGCAGCTGTTAGAGCTTTGGGCATGCCCATGACCAGGTCCGAATCCACGATGGCGATGTTGGGCGTCAGGGCGTAATCGGCGATGGGGTATTTGAAGCCGGTGTTGTCGTCGGTGATGACTGCAAACGGGGTCACTTCAGAGCCCGTGCCCGAGGTGGTGGGGATGGTAACCAGGATGGCCTTGGTGCCCATGTTGGGGAAAGTGTAAATCCGTTTACGGATGTCCATGAAACGCAGGGCCAGGCCCTCGAACTTGACGTCGGGGTTCTCGTACAGCAGCCACATGATCTTGGCCGCATCCATGGGCGAACCGCCGCCCAGGGCGATGATCACGTCCGGTTTGAAGGCGTTGAGCGCCTCCAGGCCCTGGTGGATGGTGGACAGCGTCGGGTCGGGCATTACCTGGTGGAAGCACTCACATTCGATGCCCATTGGTTCGAGGATGCTGGTCACCCGGTCGGCGTAGCCCAGGTTGAACAGCGGCCCGTCGGTGATGATGAAGGCACGTTGCTTGCCTTCCAGCTCTTGCAGTGCGACCGGCAGGCAGCCGTGTTTGTGATAGACCTTGGGGGGAACCCGGAACCAGAGCATATTTTCCCGTCTTTCCGCGATGGATTTGATGTTGAGCAGGTGTTTGACGCCCACGTTCTCGCTGACCGAGTTGCCGCCCCAGCTGCCGCAGCCCAGCGTCAGGGAAGGCTCAAGGCGGAAGTTATAGATGTCACCGATGGCGCCCTGGGAGGAAGGCATGTTGATCAGCACCCGCCCGGTCTTGACCACCGCACCGAAGCGGTTGATGCGTTCCTGGTTCATCGGGTCGGTGTACAGCACGGAGGTATGTCCCACGCCGCCCAGCTCAACCAGCCGGCGGGCCAGGTTGACGCCCTCCTCAAACGAGCTGCATTTCATCAGCCCCAGCAGGGGAGACAGTTTTTCGTGGGCGAAGGGTTCGTCGATGCTGACCTCATTGAACTCGCCGATCAGCACTTTGGTGCTCTCGGGTACCTGTAAGCCGGCCATGGCGGCGATCTTGACCGCCGGTTGGCCGACGATCATGGGATTGACCGTGCCCTGCTTGGGGTCCAGGAGAATCTGCGCGACCTGCTCCTTTTCTGCGGGCGAGAGCAAATAGCCGTCGCGCCGCTTGAAGGTGTCGATCACGTGTGGGTAGATGTCCTGGTGCACGATGACGCACTGCTCCGAGGCGCACACCACACCGTTGTCGAAGGTCTTGCTCATGATGATCGAATTGACCGCCATGCGAATGTCGGCCGTCTCGTCCAGCAGGGCAGGGGTGTTCCCGGCGCCCACGCCGATGGCGGGTTTACCGGAAGAATAGGCCGCTTTGACCATGCCCGGTCCGCCGGTGGCCAGGATGAGGTTGATGCCCGGGTCGGCCATGAGGGCGTTGGTCAGCTCGATGGTGGGAGAGCCGATCCAGCCGATGATCCCTGCCGGGGCGCCGGCGCGCACGGCCGCTTCGAGGATGATCTGGGCAGCGTGGGTGGTAGATTTCTTGGCCCGGGGATGGGGGGAGAAGATGATGCCGTTGCGGGTCTTGAGGGCGATCAGGGCCTTGAAGATGGTGGTCGAGGTCGGGTTGGTGGTGGGCACGATGCCGCAGATGACGCCGACCGGCTCGGCGACTTTCTGGATGCCGAAAGCCGGGTCCGATTCGATCACGCCGCAGGTTTTGGCGCCGCGGTATTTGTTGTAGATGTATTCCGAGGCAAAGTGGTTCTTGATGACTTTGTCTTCGACGATACCCATGCCGGTCTCGGCGACGGCTTCCTTGGCCAGGCTGATGCGTTCGGCACTGGCTGCCAGCGAGGCTTCACGAAAGATGCGGTCGACTGCCTCTTGCGAGTAGGTGGCGAAGATGGCCTGGGCCTGTTTGACCCGGGCGATGAGGGTGTGTAATTCGTCGATGTTCCTGGCGCCTTGCAGATAGGCTTCTTCTTCCAATAGGCTGTAAGTGGGTATGGTTTGTAAAGCGGTTGTCTCGATCATGATTTACCTCTGATGGTGGCCTGGCCAGT
>JAAZNB010000682.1 GCA_012798515.1 Chloroflexota bacterium | reverse complement strand
TCGCTGCGCTCGCCATGACGGGGAGCCGGGCGCACCCAAAGAATGCGGCCTCTTTTCAGAGGCCGCAAGGGGGGAGAGAAGAACAACCCAATCGCTTAAGCATGCGTGACTGCACGCGCCGACACCTCGAACACCGGCGGGTGGTCCAGGTGTTTCTTCACCGCACACAGCTCCGCCGAACGTACCATGGCTTCGTAGTAGCGCTCCGGGAAAGTGGGCGGCACCTGGATCTCCATCTCGACCTTTTCCACCATACCGCTCAACGGATTGCGGTGCTCGCGCTGTACCAGGCGAATGCCCTCGGTCGGCAGGTTGCGCTGCCGGCAAAAGCCCAGTACGTAAATCCCGGCGCAGGTGGCCAGGGATGCCAGGAACATAGCGAAAGGCGTCGGCGCCGATCCCTCACCGCCGCCGGCCGGGGGTTGGTCGGTCTTGACGGTATAGCCATTGAAATGCGCATCCACGCGCGCCCCGCCGGGAAAATCCACGATCATTTCCATGATACTGCCCTCTTTTTATCGAAGATATAGATGCCTGCTGTCAAAAATGACGTCTTGCCTGCATTGGTAATGCTCTTGTGTTACCGATTTTCATAAGTTTAGATGCATTTTAAGCGTTAAAGTTACATATCATCATGAAATCAATCCTGATTTTTCCCTACGCCGGCGGCGGAATTGTCATAAGCCGCCCGCCAAGAAACGTTATCTATGGCGTGATTTAATTCAGTACAAAGATGATATATGCCACTAGAAAGGTCTACATCGTTCCGTTAATATGTGGGCAATGTTCAGACAAGATCTTTTCAGGCTGCCAATCTTCGAGGGGTTAAGCCACCAACAATTGGACCAGCTCACCAGCCGCATGGAACTCTGCCAATTCAACAAAGACGAAGGCATCTTCGAGCAGGGCCAGGCCGCACGCTACCTGTACATTCTGGTGGATGGAGCCGTTGAGGTGCGCTTCAAGCCCTACGATGGTCCCCCACTCACCGTGACGTCGATCACGCCCGGCGGCGTGTTTGGCTGGTCTGCTTCCCTGGGACGCGATATCTACACTTCCAGCGCCATCGCCACGCAAGACAGCGAAGCCTATCGCATGAGCAGCAAGACCTTCCACAGCCTGTGCGACCTGGACCCCGACACCGGGGCCGTGCTCCTCGACCGCCTGGCCAGCGTCATCGGTGAACGGATGCAAGATTCGCACACCAAGATTATCAATATATTGAGCGAATCGATGGAATTAAACGGTGACTGTCTAAGAAGGATAGGGAAAGAATGAGCCAAAGTAACCCGACATATTCTGAAGAAGAACAAATCAAAGGGCTGGTCGACCAGCTGGATGCCTACATCAACCACTACCACGGTGGTGGGGTGCAGTTCATCTCCTTCGATGGCAAGATCGTCAAAGTACACCTGGGCGGGGCCTGCGAGACCTGCCCGCTGTCCAACACCACCCTGCACGGGTGGGTGGAGGGCACCCTCCGCCAGTTCTTCCCTGAGATCGAGAGCGTCCAGGAAGGCTCCTGACCTGCGCCCGGCATGGATTATGACGTCGTCGCCACCCTCGGGCCCGGCAGCCGGGACCCGGCCACCTGGGCCGCCATGGCTGCCGCCGGCGCGTCTGCGTTCCGCCTGAATACTTCCCACCTATCGATCGATGAAACCCGCATCTGGCTGGAACAGCTGGATGCGTTTTTCGCTTCCCACGGGCAGGCCCTGCCGGTGGTCCTCGACCTGCAGGGCGGCAAGTGGCGGCTGGGGAACTTCCCCGCCTGCGACCTGCTCCCCGGGCAGATCGTCACGTTGCTGCCTGCGCCCGAGGCCTCCGCGGCAGGCGTGCTGCCTGTCCCGCACGCCGACTTCTTCACCGCCACCCAGGATTGCCCCGGGCAGATGGTGCTCAACGATGCCCGCATCCACCTGGATCTGCTCGACCGCTCTGCGGTCCGGGCCCGGGCGCGGGTAGTGGTGGGCGGGCGCATCAGCCCGCACAAAGGCATCACCTTGCCGGGCTCCGGCTTTCGCATCGAGGCGTTGAGCGACAAAGACCAGGCCCTGGCCGCCCTGGCCCGGGCTTACCCCTTCACCCGCATCGCCGTCTCCTACGTCAAGGACGACCTCGAAATGGCCCATTACCGCCGCTTATTAGGCGACCCCGCCGGCCTGATCGCCAAGCTGGAACGCGCCCCGGCCCTGGCGGCTGCCACCGGCATCGCCCGCCAGTGCAGCCAGGTGTGGCTGTGTCGCGGCGACCTGGGCGCCGAGCTGGGCCTGGCCGAGATGGCCCGCGCCGCGCAGCGCTTCGCCGCCGGCCTGCCCCTGCCGGGCGCGCCGGCCTTGCTGGCCGGGCAGGTACTCGAACACCTCACCTGTGCACCCGAACCCACCCGCGCCGAAGTGTGCGCCCTCTACACCGCCCTGACCGGCGGCTACCAGGGCGTGGTGCTCTCGGACGAAACGGCCATCGGGCCCTACCCCGTGGAGAGCTGCCGGGCGGCCGCCCTCTTTCGCACCGCGGCCCTCGACGGGGCCTAGAAGGTGTTATGAACTCTTCTCACCCCGGCCGGCCCGCGCCCAGAGCGAAAGCCAACTTTCACGCTCTCGTGCGGATCTCTGGGGGTATGCCCGAGATGGCGCGGGTAAGCCGGCG
>JAAZNB010000123.1 GCA_012798515.1 Chloroflexota bacterium | reverse complement strand
TAGAGTTGGGGGTCTTTCAGACGGAAGTCGGCGGCGAGGTCGACGATGCGGGGCGCCAGGGTGGCGTAATGCTGGATGTTTTTCTGGCTCTGGCCGTGGGGCTGGGCCAGGAACAACACGTCGCAGGGTTCGAGCACCTGGCGAGAAACGAATTTCATCTGCGTCCGTTTGCGCAGGTTGGGATGCTGCTGGTAAACGAACTCGCCGAGATGCGATTCGGAGGTAGCTTGCTGCACGGTAACGTTGGGGTGTTCCAGCAGCAAGCGTAGCAGCTCTCCGCCGGCGTACCCCGAGGCGCCAAGGATGGATACGTTCATCCCAACCTCATGGCGCCGTTGGAGGAACGAAAGGACATGTGCATGGGCGCAGGCGGCAGCTGGATGCCCGCCTGGGCCAGGGGGATGGCTTTGGCCGCCGCGACCGGCGAAAGTTTGGGCGCCGGAGCAGGGGCCGGCTGCCCGGCCATGGCCAGGGCGTAATCGACGATCAGGCCGGCAATATCGACCCCGGTGACGGGGGCCAGGGTGTGGAATTCCATGGTGTGATTGACCTCGTTGACCAGGTACCCGCGATGCGGGTCTTCCAGGACGTCTACAGCGAGCACGCCGCCGCCGACGGCCTGGGCGGCTGCCACGCATAGGGCTTCCAGCTCGGGGGTAACCGGGCAAACTTCGCCGTCGCCGCCGCGGGCTGTGTTGGTGATCCAGTGAGAAGAAGAGCGGTAGATGGCGCAGGCGACGTGATCGCCCACGACCATGGCGCGGATGTCGCGGCCCGGTTTCTGGATGTATTCCTGGATGTAGAAGATGGAGTGCTGGTAAGAGCCCAGGGTCTCCTTGTGTTCCAGGATGGCCTCGGCGGCGTCGCGGTCGTTGATGCGGGCCAGCAAACGCCCCCAGGAACCCACCACCGGTTTGAGCACCACGGGGTAGCCCAGCTCTTCGATGGCTTCCAGGGCCGATTCGGCGGTGAAGGCGATCTTGACCTGTGGCTGCGGCACGCCGGCCTGGGCCAGGGCCGAAGAAGTGGCCAGCTTATCGCCGCACACGTTGGCGACCTGCGAACTGTTGACGGTAGGGATGCCCCAGGCGTTGAGGATCGAGGTGGCATACAGGCCACGGGCAAAAGAAATGCTCCTTTCCAGCACAGCATCGTAGGCTTTCCAGGGGGCCGGATCGTTCAGGTCGAACTGCACACTGCTGTCGTCGATGCGTTCGTACGGCACGTGCTTGCTTTCCAGGCTGGCCAGCAGCCACTTCTCTTCTACCCGCACACGGGACATCAAGATACCGATCTTCATCTTACCGCTCCATACTCCGGGCTATTCGCCCCAGTCCTCTTCTTCCATGGGCGCCAGCTCGACCGTCAAGGGATCCAGGCTGACAACTTCCAGGTCTACGCCACAATCGGAGCAGACCACAATTTCGCCTTCCATCACGTCTTCTAAGACCAAAGTGGCATCGCATTCTGGGCAGTGGGTGGTCGTGGGTTCAGACATGAAAACCTCCTGGTACAAACAAAGAATAAGATAAAAAAAATCCCTCCGGGCTCGGAGGGATTTGGCTGGTCAACCTTTTAGGACTCTCTGGTTTATCCAAACGACAAAAACCCACACTCCCGGGAGGTGGTGATGGCAACTGGTCGTCGCTTCAAAGAGATGGATAAACCGGACGTCGTTTTCATAAGCGTTAGCAATATTCTACGCAGAACATCGATCTTGTCAAGGTCAAAGCGGCCAATATTCGAAATTGATCGAAAATTGGCCGCTTTTGGGCTGCAATCCAGCTCACTCGCGTGGTTTGAACATGCGTCCCGGCTGCCAGGGCGTGCCGACCAGGGGCAGCAGCCAGCGATCCAGGCCAAACCAGCCGGCATTCTTCCAGGCCAGGATGAGCAGGATCGAGAAGACGAACAGCAGGGGGTTGATGCTGGCCGTGCCGGCCATCATGAAATTCCAGTTCATGAAGCCGCCGATGAAGGCCGAGATACCAACGAAGGCGCCCAGGATCAGGGTAATGCCCACCAGGATCTCGCCGGCCATGACCACTTTGGAGAACCACACGTAATGGCCGCCATCCAGCAGGGCCTGGATGAAGGAACGATACCAATCGAAGGCGATCAGGGGACGGCCCGGGGCATCCGGCACCGCCACGGCGCGCTCCCAGAAACCACGCAGGGTTTCGCCGGTCTGGGTCCAGCCCGGGCTCTCCAATTTCTCCAGGCCGGAGGATAACCAGCTATAACCGAGATAAAGACGTGCGATCAGCCACAACCAGGCCCAGCGGGTGCTGCCGAACAGGTCCTGTGCGGCAGGCGGGTCGGAAAAGGCAACCACTTGAGAATTGACGTTACTGCTCATACACGACTCCTTAAAAATAGGTAAGTAATCATATCAAAATTATCTTATCCCAATCTATATCGGAATGCAAGCCAAGGGTGCCGGATAAGGAGAATATTGTGACAAATATCACCTATAATCCCAATTTGGTCATAGGCAAGATGGCCTATGCCAGCCGGCCAAACTTCCAATGTGCCC
>JAAZNB010000122.1 GCA_012798515.1 Chloroflexota bacterium | reverse complement strand
TGCTGCATGGTAAACTCCGTTCTATGCGTGGTTTGAGGTGGGAGCGCAGGACCGGCCCCTGCCCCGTATCGATTATAAGCCGGTTTTTGCCCGTTTCCGCCCGCCTTTTCGGCAGAAGGCCGGGCTTGCATTGTGTTTCGATTGGGGCATGCCCCGGTGGTCCGCCCGGGGGCGCCGGGGTGGATGGGCCTGTGCAACGCCCGCTGGAGCGGGCCGGGGACGCCCCCGCGCTTCGCGCGGGGGCGAGGAAAGCCAGGTCGGGCTTCCAAGGTGCCCCGATAGGGGTATACCCGACCGAACATGGCTGGCAAGGGATGCCGGCTTACCCGCCCCGTCTCGGGCATACCCCCGGTGGTCCGCCCGGGGCGTCGGGTGGATGGGCCTACGCAACGCCCGCTGGAGCGGGCCGGGGACGCCCCGGCGCGAAGCGCGGGGGCGAGGATTTTATAAGAACACGGCCCGCCAGGGATGCCGGCTTACCCGCCCCGCCTCAGGCATACCCCGGTGATCCGCTCGGGAGCGTGAAAGTTGGCTTTCGCTCCCGTCCCGGTCGTGCCGTGGCGCCGGGGCCGCCTGCTTCCGCGAGGCAAGGGCGTGGTTTGCCGGAACGCTCTAGCCAACCTACGCCGGGCCGATCTCCCCCAGGCCGCAGAGAGGATGTGAATGAATTAGAAACATGGCGCGCTGACCCCCATATGCGCCGGCAGGAAACCCACGCAAACCGTACCGGTAGGGGTTGTGTCCCCCGGAAATCAATTCTTTCACAAGCTCAGAGCATAGCGCCGGGGTAGAAATTGCCAATTTCCATTAGCAGGTCGGGCTTCCAAAGTGCCCCGCAGGGGTGCGGCCGGGGCGGGGGCGAGGAAAGCCAGGTCGGGCTTCCTCTGGAAATACTGCCAACTGCCCTCACAATTCCCCCCATTTCGTGAGGATTTTTTCACTCTACCGTACTATAATTCCTTACCGGCGCTGCTACTATGGGGATCTGCGTCCGTTGATGGGAATAGTTAACATTTTCTCATCGACATATACTCCAGATTTATTGTTTTTTTACAGGGGCTGCGCGATGATTAACCTGCTTACCCGGTTTTTCCCCCATCCGGTGGCTGCACCGGACCTTTAACGGTATTAGAACAACGTTATCTTCGAGACAGGAGTGTCATTATGGGTCAGAATTGGGGCCAACCTCAACCACCACAACCACGAGCCCGCTCGAACCGGGGTATTTGGATCACCTGCGGGGTCGTACTGGTCGTCTTCCTCTGTATCGGCGGCTTCTTACTGCTCGGCGGCCTGGGCGCCCTGGCGGCCTATTTCGGATCGAACGCCAACGACCTGAGCGTCGAGCTGACCACCCCACCTTCTGTGCCGTCCGGGCAAAGCTTTCAGGTGACTGCCCGCCTGAAGAATGAAGGTGACGCCGCCCTGACGGTCGACGAAATCCGCCTGCCGGATACGATCCTGAACGGCGCCCGTCTGACCGGCACCGACCCATCCAACACCGGGCAGACCGACTATGACGACGCCACCGGCTACGCCTTCTCCATCCCCCTGGAACCCGGCGAAGAGCGTTCCGTGGTGTTTTCCTTCCAGGCCCTCCAGCCGGGCAGTTATTCGGGCACGACCAACGTGATGATCGGCCAGGACGCTCGCGAGGCCAGCCTGCTGGTGGTGGTCACCGCCGGTGAGCAGGCCAACCTGCCCACCCAGCCCTCCGTCACCGCCACGTCTTCCACCACGGGCACCCTGCCCGCCAGCCGCATCCCCTACAACGCCGTGGTGCAGATCATCGCCCTGGTCAACCTGGACGGCTCGGTGCAGGCCGGGTGGACCGGCTCGGGCTCGCTCATCTCCCCGGATGGGCTGATCCTCACCAATGCCCACGTGGTGCTCTCCGATCCCTATTATCACGTGGAAGACCTGGTGGTGGCCCTCACAGTGGCCCAGGATGCCCCACCGGAGGCGCGTTACTACGCCCAGGTGCTCCAGGCCGACGCGGCCCTGGACCTGGCGGTGATCAAGATCACCACCGACCTGGACGGCAACCCGGTGGACCTGGCCGCTCTCAACCTGCCCACCGTCCCCCTGGGTGACTCAGACCAGCTCTCGCTGGGCGATTCGCTGGTCATCATCGGTTATCCCGGCATCGGCGGCGAGACCATCACCCTCACCCGCGGCGAGGTCAGCGGGTTCACTTCGGACCGCGGCTATGGTAACCGCTCCTTCATCAAGACCTCCGCCGCCATCGCCGGCGGCAACAGCGGCGGGCTGGCGGCCAACGAGAACGGCCAGCTGGTTGGCGTCCCCACCCAGGTCGGCTACGGCGGCGAGGGCGAGATTGTGGACTGCCGCGCCCTGGCCGACACCAATCAGGACGGCCGCATCGACGACCAGGACAGCTGCATCCCCACCGGCGGGTTCATCAACGCCTTGCGGCCCATCAAGCTGGCCATGCCGCTCATCGAGGCCGCCCAACGGGGCGAGGTCAACATCGAGCAGGGCGCCGAAGGCCAACAGCAGGCCGGGCCGTCCGGGGACGTGATCTATTACGATGATTTCAGCGACCTGAACAGCGGGTGGGACAATGCCAGCTGGGACCAGAGCTCGGCCCTGTACCGCAACGACGAGTATTGGATCTCGGTCACGCCCGAGAGCTATTTCACCTGGGGCAATCCCTACATCCAGCTGGACGATGCCGCCATCACCGTGGATGCGCGCGTCGAACAACCTACCGGCGTGGGCGATTTCGGCGTGCTCTGCCGCTACCAGGACACCGATAATTTCTACGCCCTGGAGATCAGCGAGGACGGCTATTTCTCGATCTGGAAGAACGTGAACGGCGAACAGGTTTACCTGTACGAGTGGGAGTATTACGATTTTATTCCCCAGGGCCAGTGGACCAACATCGGGGCGGCCTGCGTGGGTGATACCCTCACCCTGGCGGTGGATAACACCATCCTGGCCGAGGTGCACGACGATACCTTCACCTCGGGCGACACCGGCCTGATCGCCGGCACCTTCGAGGTCGGCGGCATCACCGTGGCCTTCGACAATTTCACCGTGTACCAGCCCTGAGCTTTCCCCCCTACGCCTTCTCTACGGGACCTGCATGTGTTGGCAGGTCCCGTTTTTTATCCCCCCGGCCGCCGGAGCGGCGCGCCGGGACGAAATCGCCATTTTTATTAGCAGGTCGGGCTTCCATTACAACGCCCCGATAGGGGTGCGCCCGACCGAACACGGCCGGCAAAGGACGCCGACGTACCCACACCGCCTCGGGCAGGCCCCCACACACATCACTCTCCGGCCGCAGAGCGGCCCCTGGACGCCCCCGGGCAGAGCCCAGGGGCGAGGACCGTATTGTTCGCCACGCCGCGCCGGCATGTTGGGTGACCTTCTACCTGCCCATGACACTTGCATCGACAGTGAACGGTCGGGCGTACCCCTGCGGGGCATAATAATGGAAGCCCGACCTGCTGTTAAAAAACACGGCCGGCAAAGGACGCCGGCATACCCACACCGCCTCGGGCAGGCCCCCACACACATCACTCTCCGGCCGCAGAGCGGCCCCTGGACGCCCCGGGCAGAGCCCGGGGGCGAGGAAGGGAAGCCCGACCTGCTGTTAAAAGACACAGCCGGCAAAAGATACCGGCGTACCCGCACCATCTCGGGCAGGCCCCCACATCACTCCCCGGGCGAGGAGCTCACACAAACATGGGCAAAAAAGGCGGGTCGTCGATGGAATGGCCTTGCAGCCAGGCCTGCGCCCCGCAGCGGGTGAGCAGCGCCACCCCACTGTTCCACATCTCCCCGCGGGCCGGCTGGCCCTGGATGGCCTGGGCCAGCGCCAGCCGCACGGCGGCTTCCTCCAACAGGCGCCCCTGGCCGCGCACCAGCTCGAAACTGCGCCGCAGGGGCGCCGCCCTGTGCTCCACGGGCAGCAGCCAGGCCAGGCAGCGCTGCAGCAGCTCTTCCAGCACCCGCGAGCCGGTGGACTGGCTCTCGGCCAGCACCTGGCGCACGGCCTGCAGGGCCTCGGCTTCCCGCCCCAGGCGGAACTGGCAGCAGGCCATCCAGGCCCGGTCCAGGCCGTAGCCCTCGCGCGAGCCGCGCTGCTCGAAATAGCCCTGGTTGGCGCGGTACTCTGCCAACGCCTGCTCGTAATGCCCCTGGTAGAACAGGATCCCGCCCAGGTTGGTGCGCCCGCGGTAATACTCCGAGACGAAACCCAGGCCCTGGGCGTGTGCAATGTGCTCCTCGGTCCACTGGCGAGCGCGGGACAGGTCGCCGCGGGCGAAATACACCAGCCCCAGGTTGCCCAGGTCGTAGGTGAGCAGCTGCTGGGCGCCGGCCTTGTGATAGAACCGGATCGAAGCCTGCAGGGATTCC
>JAAZNB010000681.1 GCA_012798515.1 Chloroflexota bacterium | reverse complement strand
TTAATTGGCTAACCATGTTGTAAATGCCTCAGTCCTGTACGACCAGGCGCGGGTCACTAAACAATTTCTCGAGGTCTAAAACCGTCATCAGATCGTGCGTCAACCCCCCTGTGATCTTGCGTTCATTAGCTTTGGCCCGTCTGAGAGGGGGGCCAAGTTGTTTGCGGGGTAGCTTCTGGACTTCGATCACCTGGTCCACCAGCAGGCCAAGGATATAACCCGGCCCATTGACCAGCACAACCTGCCCTTCCAGCGCCGGTTCCCCGGCCGGCCGGCTCCCTTTTGCCGGTTGACCCTGCCGTTCGTCCGCGGGCGATTGAAAAGGGAACGGTGTCAGCCCCAGGTAAGCGCGCAAATCTAATAAGGGGATCAAATGGCTGCGCAAGTTGATCAAGCCAATCCAGAACGGCGGCACCCCTGGCAGCGGAGCTGCGCTGCGAAAAGGCTGAATCTCCGCCACGGTCTCGATCTGGATGCCATAACGTTCTTGTTCCAGGGCCACTACCACGACCTGGATGACGTCTTCGTCTGTCTCCGATGCAGGCACACGCGCTAGCAAGCGCGCCCGCTCTTCCAGGATGCGTTGTTCATCGTCGGAATCGTATCTTCTTGGGCGGTTCATTTCAATAACTCCTGCTGTGCGGATACCAGCTCAGATAATCGTCCCACGGTCAAACCGTCGCCTTCCGGGATGCTGTCCTGCCGGTCCCGACCGGCCAGCATAGCCTCCAGGTTTTGCAAGGCCTTGATGGCCCGGCGTGGCTGTGCCAGGCGCTGGTACACCCCGGCCAGGTTGAAATAACCCAACAGGAACTCAGGGTCAGCGTACAGGCAGCTGCGCAGCGCCTCCAGGCTCTGTTCCAGGTGGCCCAGTTCCTGGAGCACCAATCCCTTTAGATACCAGGCCGGCGCCAGCAGGGAATCACGGGCCAGGGATTGGTCGATCCACCGCTGGGCTTCCTCCAATTCCATGCGATTGGCGCATATTTTGGCCAACCAGAAAGGCGGCCAGGCATTTTCCGGGTAAGATGCAGCCAGTCGGACCAGTGTGTCACGCGCCGCCGCTACCCGCCCTGCCTCGATGGAAGCCAGGGCCGCCTGGAGCTCGGGTGGCGGAGAATGCCGTACCGGGCGTACAGGCTGGGCGCCGGGGGAAGAAAGTCTCTTGGGGGAAACGGGCGCGGGAGGCCTGGGCAAGGCTTGGAGAGGAAGACTGTTCGTGCGGGGGAGTTCTGGCAGCCGGCGGCCATTTGAGCCGGCCGGAAACGCCGGTAGTGAGGGTGAAGCTGTCGCGCTGTGGGTAGCCTTTTGATACAGGATCGCGCCAGGGAAGTTATGGACTGCAAATTGGTAGAAGATCGCCTGGGAGGGTTCCGCATGGCCAACGACCAGCCATCCCTGCTGGGCAAGGGAAGCGTGCAGGCGTTCGACCACCTTGCCACCCGTTTCCTGGTTAAAATAGATGAGGACGTTACGGCAAAGGATCAAATCCATCATCTGGGTATTGGTCAACATGGAAGGATAACTATCCTCAACCAGGTTGAGGTAGGTAAACGTCACCATATTACGGATGGCCGGTTTGAGCGTATACCGGCGGCCGTCTTTGGTAAAATAATCCTCCTGGAAATTGCCAGGCACCTCCCGAAAAGACCAGGCTCCGAACCTTCCCCTGCGGGCTTTCTCCAGCGAAGACCGGTTGATGTCCGTGCCCAGGATGAACACGTTCCATTGCCCCAGGTCCGGGAGCAAGCGCTTCAACAGCACGGCGACCGAATAGGGCTCCTCTCCGGTCGCGCATCCGGCGCACCATACCCGGATTCGTTTGACCGGCCGGCGCATTTCGATGATTTCCGGTAAGATGTGCTTTTCCAGAGCGTCAAATTGAGGCCGGTTGCGGAAAAAGTGGGTTTCGCCAACCGTCAGGCGTGCAATCAGCTCTTCCAGGGTAACGTCCCCTTCCGCCGGGGTGGACACGTGCTCAAGCAAAGCCTCCGGACCGGATAAAGACAGGTCCGTTGCCAGCTGAAGTACGCTCTTTTCCAGGTCTGGACGACGCACGGTCGGAATTTCCAGTCCACTTTTGACCCGGATCAGGGATATAAACCGTTCGTAGGTCACATCCGACAGGCTATGTTGTGGATTTAGTAAGCTCATCCTTTCCCCTGGGAGCCGTTTCCGAGCTAAATCGTTCTGTCCCGGCCGTTAAGCGCGGTGGGTCCAAAATGACGATTAACTGATCGCCCTGGCGAGCAAATGCTTTGACAGGCCTGGCTTTGATAGTCAGTTCATCCGGAGGGGTAATTAATTCGGGGGATAGCGAGACAACTTCGTCTGCCTGGTCGACGATGAAACCGACGAAGCGCTCTTTTACCTGGACAATCACAATGGGAGTGTTTAGTTGAGGTGCTCGAAACGGGAGGCCCAAACGCGTGCTCAAATCGACCACCGGAACGACCCGCCCACGCACGTTGATCACCCCGGAAAGCCAGTCTGGCGATTTCGGCACAGTGGTAATCGCCACCATGCGCACGATTTCGCTTACGTTTTGCAGCGGCAATCCATAGTGTTCATCTAGAAGACGAAATATGACGAAATCCTGGATTGGTCGGTGATCCTCTACCAAAGGCCCTACCTCGATCACTTCAAGAAACCATATTGATAAACACTTCTCGTTTCAACCTGATTATTTTCAACACGCTGTCCATGACTCTGAATTCATGATAATGAGAACAGTTCAGAGGTTAAGGAGAAGTTACCGGCAACAATATTATTATACACACGCATATTATTAATCCCATAAGGAAAGCGTTATCCTATGCATGCAAGATAGATGCCAGCTGCCCGCCGAATTCAGGAATAAAACGGCCTTAGCCGGCCAGAAATAATGGAGACAAAAGTATCAGTACGGTGTGTAAATCACCTCGGTTCGGGAGGTTGATGCCCCTTTTTCCGGCCCAATCCAATCCACATTAAAATAAGCCTCAATTTCCAGACCATAATCGCCGATAATAATCATACTGGTTATCTTGCGAGGTGAAACATGCGGCGAGATACACCCTTTACAGGCCATGACCCATAGGTAATAATTTGTTTCCGCCCAGAAAGTGCAGAATGAGTAATTTCAGGGTTATATATATAAATAGTAACTACTCAGCCTGAGAAGAAAGGTTCTCCGATTTTGGGGGTGAATGGGCTGCTTCGCAGCCCATTCACCCCCAAAATCGGGCTTCTTTGCGCGAACGGCTGAATAGTTACTATAAATAGATAACTCTCTTCAGGTCCATCTCACTAACTTGGACACACCCCACCCCGAAAGATTCGAGGGGCATTTCCGGTAGGCTGGTTTGCGAGGATCGACCGGTGCATTGGCAATTTACGTCCTCCAGTTCATTATATGTTCTTACTGCGATCGTCACATTCGTCTCTGCCTGGATGAATTGGCGCCAGCGTGAACAACGAGAGATCGCCACACTGGCGCTTTCCATGTTGTTCATGTCGTTCTGGGCCATCTTTGGGGCTTTAGAGCTGAGCGTAGTAGGCATCGATCAAAAAATCACCTGGGTGATCCTGGAGAATTTTTGCGGCGGTGCGTTGATCACCCTACTGGTCATCTTCGTCCTCAACTACCTGGGATTGAGCCGCTGGCTACCGCCATCTACCCGTTGGGTCCTATGGGTCCCGGTAATAGGTTTCAGGCTCATCGAGATTACCAATCCTTACCACCATTGGGTATGGACTCAATTCGTCCCCGGCCCGCCGGGCAGTAATCTGATTTACTATCTTCACGGACCGGCTTACTACATTTCCATCGGGTATTCGGCCGTCTTGATCACCATTGCTCTCCTGGTAATGGGGGTCCACGCCACCCGCACGCGGGGCCGTGAGCGCTTCCGGACGATCTACATGTGCGCCGGCCTGATGATGCCCATTCTAACCTCCACGATATACGTGCTCTGGCCCGACCAAATCATCGGCGTGAGCGCCCTACCCTTCGGATTTGCAGCCTGCGGCCTGTTGATCTCCAGCATCGTATATGATGATCTGCAAATCCAGGTGGCAGATCGTACAGACGCGCTGCAAGAGACGATTGATGCCCTGATCGCCGAAATCGATTGCCGGAAGCGACTGGAATATGAGCTGCGCCAGGCTCAGGATTTGCTGGCTGAGCGCCTGGCCGATCAGAGCCAGAAGATGATCGGTTTATACGATATCATCCTGATTAGCAGTCAGTCGTTGGCTCTCGAAGACCTGCTGGCGCAATCCCTGCGCAAAATCAAAGCCGTATTGAACAGCGATGCGGTATGTTTTTACCGGGATGGCCAACAGTTCCTCCCAATGGAGGCTCAACACGGGCTGGCACCGGAAGACCAGGTCCAACTACAAACAATACCTGCTCACTGGTTATTGGATGACGGCGACGTGCACGCCACCATCGATACGACGCTGGCTGCCGGTCTGCCTTCGGAAATTATCGCCGCGGGCTTTGGCGCCTGTTTGTGTAAGATTGTGCGCATTCCAGACCGGAGACTGGGTATTTTCTGTGCGTTTTGGAGAGAAAGGCACACCTTCTCCGTCGAAGAGATCGCCCTGTTTGGGGCGTTGTCGGACGAGTTGGGTGTAATCATGGAAAATGCCCGCCTACGGCAGGAGTATGCGCAAACGGTCACCCTGCAGGAACGGCGCCGGCTGGCAAGGGACTTGCACGATTCGGTTACACAGTCCTTACACAGCCTGGTCTTTTCTGCGGAAACCGCCAGCCAGCTGGCGCGTTCCCAGCCCGGCCAGCTGGAAAATGCCCTCAACCACATGGTCACCAGTGCCCACCAGGCGTTGAAGGAAATGCGGTTATTACTATACGAATTACGCCCGACCTCCCTACAACAGGTCAACCTGGTCGAGGCCCTGCGCGCCCGTCTGGAGGCTGTAGAACGACGTGCCAGGATCGAAGCCTGCATTGAAATTGCGCAGGTGGCCAGCTGGCCCCAAGCCTGGGAAACCGAACTGTATTCTATCGCCATAGAAGCCTTGAATAACACGCTCAAATATGCCTGCGCCACTCGCGTACAGGTGACCTTCAAAGGGAACCCGCCTGATTTCGAGATGGCCATCGTAGACAACGGGCGCGGCTTCGACGTGCATTCCGCCACCGCCGGCGGAATGGGACTGCACAGCATGGCCGAGCGCGCCGAACGATTGGGCGGCCGATTGGTCATCCAATCCGAAGCCGGCAGCGGAACCAAAGTCCTGTTTAGCAGTAGCAATAAATGAAGAAGAAGGGGTGATGCCCAGGAGGGCCCAATGACAAAGACTCGCATCTTGATCGTGGACGACCATCCCCTGCTACGGGAGGCTTTGTGTGCGGCCATCCAGGCAGAACCAGACATGCAGGTGGTCGGTGAAGCCAGTAACGGCCAACAGGCCGTTCAAGAAGCCATGGCCCTCAAGCCGGATGCGGTCGTAATGGATCTATACCTGCCGGTCAAAGACGGGGTGACCGCCATCAAAGAGATCATCGCCGCCACCCCCTCGGCGCGCATTCTGGCTATTACCAGCTCCACCGAAGACAGGCAGGTCGTCTCCGCAATTCAGGCCGGAGCGCTGGGCTATCTGACCAAAGACGCCTCGCGGGCACAATTCCTCCAGGGACTGCGCCAGGTCGCCAGTGGAAAGATCTTTCTACCGCCCGAGATCGCCGAAAAATTAGCCCGCGGTGTGCGCCAGAGGCCGTTGCAGGAAGAAAACCCACAGCCTGAGCCATTAACCCATCGCGAACAGGAAGTCATGTACCTGCTCGGCGAAGGCCTGAGCAATCGTATGATCGCACGAAAGTTACAATTGAGCGAGGCCACCGTGCGCGTGCACGTCTTCAACATCTTACAGAAATTAGGACTGACGGAACGGGGACAGGCGATTGTATACGCCATGCGCCTGCGCCAGGAAGGCTCGAAGAATTATTAATTGACCCGAAGAGCCGCCTTAATAAACGCCCTGTTTAGCCTTTCACCATAAGAATAAACGTTTTGCCATTGGGCCGCATGGCAATTAGTGCTAAGCTTGAATGCAACATGGAAGAATGTCCTGCATTCCTGGTACTGGTTGCCACGCCCCCGGGCATCATGAGCAGCGCTCTACGGACTTTTCTGGGAACGATGGCGGGGGTGAAAGTCGTCGCCTACGCCGCCGCCTGCCAGATTGAATTATTAACGTTGTTAGAGGGCATTCGCCCCAACCTGTTGTTGTTCGACGCTGACCTGGCGGTTTATAAATCAGACGGTTACGCCCGACCCCTGCCAGATCTCTTCCGCCAGTTACACTGCGCGTACCCCGAAATGCCCATCATCTTGTTGGCCAATGACCTGAAACAAAAAAATTTGGCGCTGGAGGCCGGCGTCCATGAGGTCATTCTCAAAGGCGCCCTGGACGTACGGCTGCGCCAGGCCATCCTGCGTTTGATCCCACCTTACGCGGAAACTGAATAATCCTCTTGCAACCTGCCGGCCACCCTTTTCGGATCCCCTGGCGACGGGTAGGCCCCGATCCCGGAAATTGGCTGTACCAGGGCGGGCATACTCCGCTACAATATGGTCATGTCCGCCATCACCGTTTCTCATCTGCACAAAACTTTCCAATCCAAACGCAAAGTTGCCGGCTTGAAGGGCAGCCTGAAAGCTCTATTCCGACCGCAGTACTCCCGGATTGAGGCTGTACGTGACCTATCCTTCGAAATGGAAGGCGGGGAACGGCTTGGTTTTATCGGCCCCAACGGAGCTGGAAAATCGACCACGATCAAGATACTCACCGGGATCCTGTATCCTACCTCCGGTGAAGCCAGTGTGTTGGGTTTCCGGCCATGGAAAGAGCGCAAACAGCTGGCTTTCCAGATCGGCACCGTCTTTGGACAGCGCCCCCAGCTGTGGTACCACCTGCCTGCCATCGACACGTTTTACCTGTTCGGCAAGATCTATGAGATGGAGGATAGCGACGTCCGGCGGCGGATCGGGTTTCTCTCGGAAGCCTTCAAAATTGGCGACCTCCTGGAAACGCCGGTGCGAAAGCTGTCGCTCGGCCAGCGCATGCGCTGTGAGGTAGCCGCCTCGATGCTGCATAAGCCACGCCTGCTCTTGCTCGACGAACCCTCCATCGGCCTGGACGTGGTGGCCAAGCATTCCATCCGCGACGCTATCCGCACCATGAGCCAGGAGGAAGGCACCGGCGTACTGCTGACTTCCCACGACGCCAGTGACCTGGAAGCGTTGTGCAAACGCGTCATCATCATCAACCACGGGCAGATCGTCTACCAGGATAAAGTCTCGAATCTCAAACGCAGTTTTCTAACCCGCAAACTGGTCGAGGTTCGTTATGCCGAAGAGATCCGGCCCGATTTCACCATCCCCGGGGTCGAGACGATCAAAACCGGCCATTACGGGGCCAAGCTGCAATTCGATACCCGCTGCACCCCGGTGAGCGCCGTGATGTACGACCTGACCCAGAAGGGCAGCGTGGTGGATATCACCATATCCGACCCACCCCTCGAAGAAGTGATCGCCAAAATTTACCAGGAGGAGCAGGCCGATGCCATCCCTGTCGAGCCAACCCAGGCCGGGTAGCTGGCCTGGGTCTGTCCGCAAATATTGGTCGATCTTCACCATCCAGCTGGTTAATTCCCTGGCCTACCCGGGTGAGCTGGTGGGGCGCAGCCTGATGATCATCCCCTTCATGTGGATCTTCGCCCAGTTGTGGCGGGTGACCTTCGCCGCTTCGGGCAGCACGGCCATCAACGGCCTGACCCTGGCGGACACCCTATGGTACCTGATGCTGGCCGAGACGATCGAGCTCAGCCGCCCGCGCTTGAGCAATGCCATCGCCGAATCGGTCAAAGACGGCTCGATCGCTTACGTGCTCAACAAGCCTTACAACTTCCTCCTGTACCAGTTCAGTACTTCCATGGGGGAAACCGTGTTTCGCGCCCTGATGAACGCCATCCTGGGCAGCCTCTTGGTATGGGCCCTGATCGGCCCGCCGCCCCAACCGCTTGGGTTTCTGGTCGCCATCCCGGCCATCCTGGGCGCCTGGGTTCTCGATTTCTGCATCTCCGCTATCATCGGCCTGGCTGCCTTTGCCACCGAGGACATCAACGCCTTTCAATGGATCGTCCAGAAACTGGCCTTCATCCTGGGCGGTCTGTTGATTCCCCTGGACTTCTACCCGACCTGGTTGCAGACCATTGCCCGTAGCCTGCCATTTTCGGCCATGGTCTATGCTCCGGCGCGTTTGTTCGTTGCCCCATCGCTGCCGGCCTTCCTAAACACCCTGGAGACCCAGCTGCTGTGGATCGCGGGCATCGGCCTGTTGACCGTCCTGGCTTACCGGCGGGGCGTGGCCATCCTGACGGTGAACGGGGGTTGAGCCGGAGGCGCCTATGATTCACGATCTACAATTCTTGCTGGCTGTGTGGAAGGCCAATTTGTTATCCGC
>JAAZNB010000121.1 GCA_012798515.1 Chloroflexota bacterium | reverse complement strand
GACATCGCGGTGGTCTTTGCCGAGGGCACCTACTGGTCGAAGACCAACCCCGAGAACGACCTGGCCAAGGCGGCGGTGCGCGCCATGGAAAGCAGTGGGAAAGATCCCAACGAGATCTGGCCGCTGCTGCCGGGTACCGGCCCGGCTTATCTCTTCACCACCCGCCCGCTGCACCTGCCCTTCGTGGCCTACGGCCTGGGGCACGGCGCCCGCATCCACGCCCCCAACGAATACCTGATGGTGCAGGGTTTGCAGGACAACATGAAATCCGACGCGGCCGTGTTCCTGGAGTACATCCAGATCCAGCACGACAACGGCTCGCTGGCCTGAGACGCATTCCGGCCCGGCAAGAGAACGCTTGCCGGGGCCTCCTCCTAGAAGACCGGCCCTGCACCATTCCCGTGCAGGCGCCGGTTTTTCTATGAGGGGGACGCTGGGCGGGATGCGCAAGGCGCCCCGGCCGGCCTCCTTTGCGGGCGTGTGAATAACTGTCTATCAGGGGGAAAGGGAAGGTCAGGTTGCGCTCGTGGGGCGGGTGAAACCCGGGCGCCGGGCCCCCGCGCAACCAGACCTACGCCTCGGGCCGGCGGGGTATAAAAAAACCCCGGGGAATTTTCCCCGGGGTTGGGAGGGTCTATTTACTTTCGGCTTCGATCTTGGCCCAGGTGTCGCGCAGTGGCACGGTCAGGTTGAAGACCAGGTTCTCCGGGGTGGAGTCGAGGTCTACACAGAAGAATCCTTTGCGTTCGAACTGGAAGCGGTCACCGGGTTTGGCATTGGCCAGGCCAGGTTCCACCTTGCAGCCGGTCTGCACCGCCAGCGAGTCGGGATTGAGGTAATCCAGGAAAGACTTGCCGTCTTCCACTTTGTTGGGGTTGGCGACGGTGAACAGGCGGTCGTACAGGCGCACCTCGACGTCGATGGCGTGCTGGGCCGAGACCCAGTGGATGGTGCCCTTCACCTTGCGCCCGTCGGGGGCGTAGCCGCCGCGCGTCTCGGGGTCGTAGGTGCAGTGGATCTCGACCACCTTGCCGCTGGTAGGATCTTTGACGTAGTCCTGGCACTTGATGATATAGCCGTAGCGCAGGCGGACCTCACGATCCGGCGCCAGGCGGTGGTACTTGGGCGGCGGGACCTCGCGGAAATCGTCCTGGTCGATGTAGATGACCCGTGAGAAGGGGATCTTGCGCGTGCCGGCCGATTCGTCCTCCGGGTTGTTGATGGCGTCGAACTCTTCTACCAGGTGTTCGGGGTAGTTGGTGATGACCACCTTGACCGGGTTGAGCACACCCATCACCCGCAGGGCCCGGCGGTTGAGGTCGTCGCGCACGTTGTGCTCCAGCAGGGCAATGTCGATCAGGTTCTCGTTCTTGGCCACGCCGACCTGGTCGATGAAGTTACGCACGGCCTCGGTCGTATAGCCGCGGCGGCGCATGCCGCTCAGGGTGGGCATGCGGGGGTCATTCCAGCCGCGCACCACGCCGGTATCTACCAGCTGCTTGAGGTAGCGCTTGCTGAGGATGGTGTAGGTCAGGTTGAGACGGGCGAACTCGATCTGGCGGGTGGGGAAGATGCCCAGCTGCTCGATGAACCAGTTGTACAGCGGGCGGTGGTCTTCGTAGGCCAGGTCGCACAGCGAGTGGGTCACACCCTCGATAGAGTCGCTTTGCCCGTGGGCGAAGTCGTACATGGGGTAGATGCGCCATTGGTCGCCGGTGCGGTGATGGGTGGCGTGGATGATACGGTACATCACCGGGTCGCGCAGGTTGATGTTGCCGGCCGCCATGTCGATCTTGGCGCGCAGCACGCAGGCGCCTTCGGGGAATTCACCTTTGCGCATGCGCTCGAACAGCTCGAGGTTCTCTTCTACCGAGCGGTTGCGGTAGGGGCTTTCCCTGCCCGGCTCGGTCAGCGTGCCGCGGTATTCGCGGATCTCGTCGGCCGAGAGGTCGTCCACGTAGGCCAGGCCTTTGTGGATCAACTGTAGAGCAAACTGGTAGAGCTGTTCGAAATAATCCGAGGCGTAGAGCTCACGGTCTTCCCAATCGAACCCCAGCCAGTGGATGTCTTCCTTGATGGCATCCACGTATTCGGTGTCCTCTTTGACCGGGTTGGTGTCGTCGAAGCGCAGGTTACACTTGCCGCCGAAGGCTTCGGCCATGCCAAAATCGATGCAGATGGCCTTGGCGTGTCCGATGTGCAGGTAGCCGTTGGGCTCAGGCGGGAAGCGGGTCTGCACGTGGTCGAAGCGACCGTTGCGCAGGTCTTCCTGGATGGCTTCTTTAATAAAATGAGAGGGCTCTGTAGAAAGGGATGAATTCTCTGTCATCATAACAGCTCCTGTTCAGAAACAGATAAAGCACCCTGAGTACTGACAGAGTGCTTTACATGGGTAGGCTGAGGGCAAAGGATTCGAACCTCTATCAACAGATCCAGAGTCTGTTGTCCTACCATTGGACGAGCCCCCAGTGATGTGACCTATTTTAGCACGATCAGTGTAGAATGTCCAGGTTGTACGGGCGGGTCTTTCTTGAAATCGGTAGCAAAAGCCAGGGGTTGGCGTTCTATTCGATCTCTTCGGCTTGCACCACCACCCCCAGCAGGCCGACTACCTGCACGGCCTGTGCGGGGGCGATAATGGCGCCGGCCAGCTTGTTCGGGCTCACTTTCACGCCGTCCAGGCGCGCCGTGCGGAAATCGGTCCCGGCCAGTCTGGCCTGGCGCAGGTCGGCGCCGCTCAGATCGCAATCGGCGAAGACCACCTTGCTCAGGTCGGCGCCTTCGAAGCTGGCGCCGCGCAGGATGCACTTCTCGAAGCGGGCCGCTTTGAAGCTGGCCAGGACGAAGCCGGCCTGTTCCAGGTTGCATTCCATCCAGCGCACGTCTTCGAAGCTGGATTCGGTGAAATTGGTCCCCAGCAGGCGACAGCCAGACAGGTCCACCCGGTGCAGGCGGGCCTTTTCGCACAGTGCGGCGGAGAAATCGGAGCGCTCGATGCGCCCGTCCAGGATGTGCAGGCCGGCCAGGGTCGCCTGCAGGAAGGTGGCCTGGCGCAGGTGGGATTGTTCTACCGTCAGGCGGCTCAGGCGCCGCCCGCTGCAATCCAGCCCGTTCAGCAGGGTCGCGTAGATCTCGCCCCCATCCTCCAGTTCGTCGGGCGCCTCCCGGCTCAAAGAGGCCGGCAGCTGCGGCAGCTGGATGCCTTTGTACGTGGTTGCTTTCATCGAGGTGCTCTCCTTCCGGCGCAATTGTAGCAGGCGCCCCCGTATCCGGCAAGCCGGATGACGGTAATTCACAGGGCAATTGCATCAAAACACTTGTTCTATGAGATTTGCTATCACCCACCCCTAAATCCCCGCCCTCAAGGGCGGGGACTTTAAAAAAAGTGCGAGATGGCTGTATCTGGCAATTTAAATGCGTTTACCCTGCGGTAATTCACACGCCCGGAAAGGGCGGCGGCCCTGGCGCGCCCCGGCGGGGGCTAGCGCGGGCGGAGCTGTTGGAGAGCGGGGCCGGGGATGGGGCGGGACTGGTGGCCGGTGTAGACCTCGGCCGGGTGGGCGGCTTGCAGGCGGGCCAGGCTGGGGCCCAGCTGCGCCCAATCGGTGGCCAGCAGGTCTTGCAGCTTGGGGCCGCGGTGGCGGGCCACCAGGTCACCGGCGAAGGCCACGCCTCCCTCCAGGAGCAGGCAGGTGTGGCCGGGTGTGTGCCCCGGGGTGTGCAGCACGCAGGCGTCCAGCCCGAAGCGTTCCAGGCTCTCCCCGTCGCCGATCTCGACGTCCGGCGGGGTGGCCTCCAGGGGCCACAGCGCCCCCACCACGGGCAGGGCCAGGCGCATGAGGAAGCCGTGGCGGTGGGTGGTTCCCAGGGGAGATTGGCCCAGGGACAGGGCGCGGGCGTCGGCGGGGTGG
>JAAZNB010000680.1 GCA_012798515.1 Chloroflexota bacterium | reverse complement strand
GTACAGCCCGCGGCCGCGGTATTCGGCCCGGGTCGAGCCGCCCCACAGGCTGGCAAAGCGGCTGTGCGGCGGGAAATAGATCCACGCCGTGGCCACCGGCTGGTCACCGGCGTAGGCCACGTAGATGCTGCGCACCTCGGGACTGCGGCGCATGTCCTCGGCCAGCACCCCTGCCAGGCGCGTGAAATCCACGTCCCACACGGCCCCTTCCACGGCGCGCACGGAGCGAGACATCTCCTCCGGGTCATCCATGCGGCGCACGTCGTGCGTGACTGCCTGGCGCAGCACGGCCGGGGCCTGCCGGACTTCCAGCACCATCACGCTGCCCCCTTCTTCCTCCTGGACGAAACCGCGCCGCTCCAGGCGCTGCTTGAGATCGGGCGGTTCGTCGTAGTCGAAGCACTTCCACTCGAAATCCTGGCCGATGCCCTCGAAGTAGGCGATCTGCTCCTCGATAATCCGGTCGGCGTTGGCGGCGTCCAGGCGGGCGTACAGTACTGTGCCGTCGATGCCGGTGGTGTTGACGTGGCGCACCACGTGGGGCAAGACCTCGCGGCGCGCGTCGCTGTATTCGACCTGCATGCGCTGGTCCTGGGTAAACAGGCGGCGGATCTCGTCCAGGTTCACGGGCGCATCTCCTGGCGCACCCGTTCCAGCCATTCTCCGGCCAGGAGGGTGAAGATCTCGGGCTGCTCGATCTGCAAATTATGCCCGGAGCGGTCGAGGGCCACGAAGGTGCCGTGGGGGTAATTGGCGGTCAGTTTCCAGGCGTCGCGGCAGCCCACCCGGGGATCCTGGCAGCCGGCCAGGATCAGGGCCGGGCGCGGGAAGGGCTGCGCCAGGGCGTCGATGTCGTAGAGAAAGCCGTAACCGCTCTGGCGGTAGGCTTCCAGGAACTCGGCGTTGGCCACCTGCATGCCAGACAGCACTTCGGCCTGCGTGCGCGCCCAGGTGGCCCGGGTCTGGATCACGGCCAGCTCCTGGAAGGCCTCGGCCTCGGCCGGGGGCAGGCTTTCGATCAGCCCCGGCTGGCGAGACAGCACCACCCGCGGCGGCCGCTGGCGCAGCTGGCGCTGGGGGATGACCAGCGGGCAGAGCATGAGCACCCCGTCGACCAGATCGGGGTGGTGGTGGATGATGGCGCGCGACAGGTAGGCGCCGTAGGACTGCCCTGCCAGGGCGAAATGCTGCCCGGGGAGCAGGCGCCGCAGAAGCTCTACGACGATCTCCAGCATCTGTTCGGCGTGCTGTAACCAGGCGGCGCTGCCACTGCGCCCCATGCCGGGCAGGTCGACGTAGATGCGCTTCCAGCCGGGATGGGCGGCGAACACGGGCTCCATACAGCCCGTCATCAGGCGGTGATCGGGATAAAAGCCGTGCAGGTTGACCACCGGGAAACCGTCCCCGGTGATTTCGTAGTAAATCGGGATGCCCTGAATGTCGATGAACACGCGTCAGTCTCCACAAGGAAGGTAGGTTCAAAACGAACCCGCGGGGCCAGCCTGGGACCCAGGGTGCCCCGTGAAAACGAAGTGGCGAAGAGGGGCCGGTTCAGCCCTGCGGCCAGGGCTGGCCGCTCTCGCCGGCGAACTGCAAGATAATGTCCAGGGTGGGCAAAGGGTGCCCCAGGGCGGTCATCACCACCGACAGCTCGCCGCGGTGGTGGGTGGCGTGCACACAGGCCTGGATGAGCATCTGCCACACGGGAAAACGCAGGGTCTGCCCGGCGACGGTCATGCTGCGCATCTCGTCCAGGGTGGCCGCTTCCAGCCCGGTGAGGTAGGCCTGGGCTTCCTCGGCCAGCGCCTCCCAGGCAGGGCGCAGATCGGCCAGGGTGGCGAAATCGGTCGCCCCCGGGCCGGCCCCGGTGCAGCAGTCGAGGAAAAAGCGTTCGGAACGGAACATGTGCAGCAGCAGGCGGCGCACCGAGTCGTAGCTGGGACTGGCCGGGCAGTCGAGCTCGGCCTCGCTGAGGCGCCCGGCCTGATCCAGCAGCAGCCGGTTGGCGTAAGCGTTGTAGCGGAACAGGGCCAGCAGTCCATCACGGTCCATGTGCTTTTCCCCTTTTTGACGATCTCAGTCGGCGGCGGGATGCTCCTGCGGGCGGTACAGGCCGTCCATGTTGGCCGCCAGCAGGCCGGCCTGGTAGGACAGGCGGTCCACCGGCAGCAGGCGCCCGGCCGCCTGGCT
>JAAZNB010000120.1 GCA_012798515.1 Chloroflexota bacterium | reverse complement strand
ATATACCCCTACGGGGCACTTGGAAGCCCGACCGGCTGAAAGAAGGGGCTCTGCGGCCCGGGGAAAATCTTGTAGGGTGCGTTGCCAACGCACCTCTTCCCCGGGGTATACGTACCCCATGGCAAACGGGGTATGCCTGAGACGGCACGGGCAAGCCAGCATCCCTGGCCGGCCGTGTTCGGTCGGGCGTACCCTGGCGGGGCACTTTGGAGGCTCGACCGGCTGAAAGAAGGGGCTCTGCGGCCTGGGGGAGACCGGCCTGGCGTCCCGGCCGGATCATTGGGGTATGCCTGAGGCGATGCGGGTCAGACGGCATCCATTGCCGGCAGTGTTCGGTCGGGCGTACCCTGGCGGGGCACTTTGGAGGCTCGACCTGCTAATTAAAGTGGGAAATCTGGCGGGCATAATATACCCCTATCGGGGCACTTTGGAAGCCCGACTGCGAGAGCGTGTGATGAACTTTGAGTCGAGGGGGGTAGACGCTCGACATGGATCGAAAAGTGTCCCCGGGTGATGTCCGCGAGGGTGGATGGGCTTTTATGGCCCCGTACCTGACCTGCCTGGCGTTTGCCAGGCAGGTCAAACCCTGTGTTCACCGCATGGCTCATGTCCTTTAAGTTCATCACACTCTCTAGGCGCCAGGCGCCCGCCTTTCCCACGTTCCTGAACCAACTGAAATAACACTCTATGCACACCAAAGTGTCTATTGGCGCTGCATCGTTATAGCTATAGTATCTGTGCACCCGGCAGGAGCACTCACCGCGTTCCCCTGCCGCCACGGATACGAGCCAATGGCAAACAAATCCCCTCCCCAACCGGTTTCACCTCCGCCCGCGATCTACCAGATCAGGATTCAGGGGCATCTGGGCAGCCAATGGGCGGACTGGTTTGACGGCCTGAGTATAACCCTGGAAGAGAACGGCGAAACGTTGCTGACCGGCCCGGTGACAGACCAGGCCGCCCTGCACGGCTTGATCAAAAAGGTGCGTGACCTGGGAATGCCGCTGCTGGCGATCAACCGGGTCCCGTTCTACGGATCCGATCCACGTCTTGTAAATAAGGAGATCAACATGAGTACTTTACAGAAGTATGGCGGCTTTGCCGCTTTGTACCTGGCCCTGGCCTATCTGGCCGGGATGGCGCTCTTTCTGGTCGTTCTAGACTACCCCAGCATCACTGACCCGGCTCAAAAGGTAGCCTTGCTGGTGGAGCAACCGGCGGTCATCTTTGCGACCAACCTGCTGATGTACGTGTTCTTTGGGGTCTTCCTGGCCATCCTATGGCTGGCGTTGTACGACCGGTTGAAGGCTGCCGCGCCGGCGATGATGCGGGTGGTGACCGCGCTGGGGCTGATCTGGGCCGGCTCGCTGATCGCCAGCGGCATGGTGGCCAATGCCGGCATCGAGCCTGTCGTGGCGCAATATGCCCACGACCCGGCCCAGGCTGCTTTGACCTGGCAGGGTATTGAAATCGTGGCCAGCGGGTTGGGGAACGGCAATGGCGAAATCCTGGGCGGCCTGGCGACGCTGTTGGTCAGCCTGGCGGCGCTGCGGGCCGGCCGGCTCCCCAAAGGCTTGAATATCCTCGGCCTGCTGGTGGGGGCGGTGGGCAGTCTCTCCATCCTCCCAGGGCTGACCGGGGGGTTGACCGGCGTCTTTGGCTTGAGCCAGATGGTGTGGTTCGCCTGGCTGGGGATGGCGCTGCTGCGTAGCAATCTGGCGCAGACGGCGCAAAAGACGGCCACCCTCGTCTCGTAACGGGTGTCTTTAAGGAGAAAAAATGAATACCAATCGAAAGACCGCAAGAATGGCCGGAGCTCTGTACCTGAGTTACATCGTCGTTTGGACCCTGTCCGGTGTGATTGGCCGTTCCCACGTGAGCGTAGACGGGGATGCCGCGGCAACCGCCGGGAACCTCCTGGCCTCAGCAGGACAGTTGCGCACCGGCATTGTGGGCGAGCTGGTGGCAGGTGTGCTTTTTCTGTTGACCGCCTGGGCTTTGTACGTGTTATTGAAGCCGGTGAATCGCAGCCTGGCCTTGCTGTTCCTGTTACTCAACGTGGGGGGCGTGGCCATACAGTGTTTCAACGAGCTGAATCTGTGGGCCGCCCTGCTGCTTTCCAGCGGCGCGGATTACCTGAAGGCTTTCCAGACCGGCCAGCTGCAAGCCCTGGCGATGTTATTCCTCCAGCTCTACGACCACGGGTTTTGGATGTGCCAGATCTTCTTTGGCGCCTGGCTCTTCCCGCTGGGGTATCTCATCTTCAAGTCAGGCATCCTCCCCAGGGCCCTGGGGGGCGTGTTGATGGTTCATTGTGTCGTCTGGCTGACGACGTTTCTGCAGCACTTTCTCTTCCCGGACTTGGCGGCCATCACCTACATCAGTTATCCGCTGGGATTCATTGCGGAATTTGGACTCACCCTGTGGCTCCTGGTCATGGGGGCCCGGGAGCAGCAACCGGCGGCTATTCAAACCAGCTGGTTGCCCGAATAAGTCCCGGGGGGTGCCAGCTCACGGGAGTGGCTTGCAAGAGAAGGTGGCATTGCCCTGTCCGGCTATGCTGTGTTCAAAGGAGAGCCGGAAAGCCAGATACAAACCCCGGGCCAGCACGCCCGGGGTTTGTATCTGATGAATTAAGCGAGGCAAGGGAAGGTGTGACAGTCCCCGGATGGGGAATCGCTTTTCCACGCTTGCGCAGGACTGCACCTTGATCGGGTACGACCGTTACTTGAGCCACCCGCGACCTGCGGCAACGCTTGCCGCGCCTCCGGCTGCCAGAAGACCGCCCACTACCTTCCGCTTGCCGAGCAAGCCCAGCAAAGCGCCCGCGCCGAGCAAAGCTGCGCCCAGAAACAGGCTGGAATTCCGTACAACGCGATCTGCCTGTTCCGGGGATTGGCCGTCCTCTACCAGTTTCCATTTCAGGATTGTGCCGCCATCCACCATGGGCAGGGGAGCCAGGCTGCCAACCAGGATAAAGCTGTGGCCGGCCAGGGAGGCAACCGCCAGGTCACGACTGAGCGAGCCTTGGGGCGACAGGCGGCTCCACAACAGGCTAAGCGTAGCACAGGTGAGGCTGAAAACAGGGCCCCCCAGGGCGCGGGTCATGTGAGTCCGCGGTGGAACCGCGTTATTTTGGTAAAGAGTGCGAGGCATTTGGGAAGAAAGCAAAACTTCGTCCATCGGCGCACCGGCCAGGCGAGCGCTGATGGTATGGGCCATGGCGTGACCCACATCGGCGAATAAGGCTACCGGCATTGCCAGGAGCCCGGCGCCCAGGCGCTGGAGCCAGGATCGCTCGGGTTTGCGCCGGCCGGCCGCCCAGACCAGGAAGCCAGTGAGTAAGAATGGAATCGGCCAAAAGCCAGGCTGCGCCACAACGGGCACCCCGTTGAAGCGATAGAGCAGGGTTCCTTGCGGAAGAGGTGATTTCTCCCAGTTTGACGTTTCCATTCAGCCTTCTCCCGAAGATGATGTGCCGTTCCAGCCGGGGCAGGGGTGCCTTGACCTGGAACGGGAGCCGGCCAGAGCCCAGGGCATGGAACATGTGGCCCGGCCAGGGTACTGCAAACTGATCATACTGTTTAACAGTTTGGCCGTCAACCGGTACCTGCTTGATCCGGTTCAGTCTGGAACGGCGGTTTTGGTTTGGTCGGGGCGAGAGGAATTGCGACAGTCCCTCGATGGGGAACCACCGCCTTAAACGTAAAACCGCCTGGAGTGGCGATTTTGGTTTGGTCGGGGCGAGAGGAATTGCGACAGTCCCTCGATGGGGGACCGCCGCCTTAAGCTAAAAACCGCCAGGAACAGCGGTTTAGGGTCAGTCGGGGCGAGAGGATTTGAACCTCCGACCTCTTGCACCCCATGCAAGCGCGCTAGCCGGACTGCGCCACGCCCCGAAAAAGATCTATCCAACAGGACCGGCCGTTTCCCGGAGGATGCGAGGGGAGTGGGGGCTCACCCAGGCGTCCGGCCTGTGTTGTGCATCGAACAAAACCGATTTTACTCCAGGTTGGCGCGGATGTAAAGGATTATGGCAAAATTGGGCCGCAGGGCCGGCCCGGGGGGAAATCACCACGATGATGTAAAGAAGGGCTAAAAAGGAAATTAAAATTGGCCGCAGGGGATACACTTTCCCTGTTTTTGCCCTAAAATGGATTTAAACAGGATGTGCGCTCACGCGGGATGGTAGGAGGCGGCGCAGGTTCGAACATGCTTGATGGTAGTCTACGGTAAAATGGTATTAGAGGTTGGTGGGGTCTTTATATGGTAAATCGATCTCCGGACGACTCAAATCCATCATCACAGAATCATGGGGAAGGTACAATCGAGAAGCAAGCCCATCCACAGTATAAAAAATGGGAAAGCCTCCTACGGGCGCTCTTGCCCCGGGGAATTCAAGCGCGCCTCTTTGGCCTGATCGCCCTATCGATGCTGCCTTTCCTGGTGCTGCTGGGCTCGATCTATTTCCAGCGTTACCAGAACCGGCGCGACCAGGCGCTGCAAACCGAGGTGGAGGTTGCCAGGGGCGTGGCGACTACTTTCGCCGCCTACGTGCAGGGGGTCCAGCAGCAGAATTTTGCCGTGGGACAGGCCATCCTGGCTGACACGCCTTTCGAACTGGACGAGGTGACGCATTTACTCGATGTGACCGCAGGGCACGTCCCGGCGGTGCGCAATATGAGCTGGCTCGACGTGCAGGGCAGGGTGCAGGCTTCCAGCCTGACGGACATGGTGGGCAGAGACCTGTCCATCCGGGATTTCGTCCAGGCTGTCTTGGCGGGTAAACCCTGGGCTGTGGGGGATCTGATCGACCGGGGCGTGGTCACGGACGCGCCCACGCTGGGTATTGCCACGGCCATTCGGGACGATACAGGCCAATTGCGCGGCGTGGTCATCTCGGCGATCGAGCCCACGCGCCTGAGCGAGTTGACCTTCACCCAGGAGCGTTCTGCCAGCGGGATATATGCCCTGGTCGACCGCCAGGGGGTGCTGATCTACAGCAGTGCAGAGCCCGACCCCGGCTGGGATGCCCGGGTGAATTGGATGGAGGGCGATCCGGTGCTGTCACATGTCCTATCCTCCGGGCAAGAGCAGTATGGTATCATCCCCGGGGAAGAAAACCTGGGTTCCTGGATGTCGGCCGGCGTGCCGGTCAACGAGATCGGCTTCGTGGCCGTGAGTCGCCTCCCGGTGGCGGTGGCCCTGCAGCCGGTCTTGCAAAACCTGTCCCAAAACATCCTTATTACTTTGTTGGTGTGGCTGCTGGCGTTCTTGCTGGCCTACCTGTTGGCGCAGACCATCGCCCGGCCGTTATATCAGTTCGAACAGGATGCCAACGCCATCGGCAGTGCGGAGTACCGCTCGCAGGTGGATGCCCTGGCGCCCAAAGAAGTGCTGCGTTTACGTCTCAAAGTAGAGCAGATGGCCAACGACCTATATCGCCGGGCCGAGGCCCTGCGGGAGAGCGAGGCTCGCTTCCGGGCTTTGTTCCACAATCGCCATTCCCCTATGCTGCTTATCGACCCGGAGAGCGCCGGTATCGTCGACGCCAATCCGGCGGCCAGCGAGTATTATGGCTGGAGCCATGCCGAGCTGTTGCAAAAGAAGATCTCCGATATCAATCTGCTGCCCGCGGAGGTGACTTACGCGGAGATGAAGCAGGCGCGGGATTCGGAGTCCAGCCAGCAGTTTTATTTCCGCCATCATCTGGCCAGTGGAGAGGTGCGGGATGTAGAAGTACGCAGCGGCCCCATCCAGTGGGGCGGCAAAGAGTATCTATT
>JAAZNB010000679.1 GCA_012798515.1 Chloroflexota bacterium | reverse complement strand
TGCCCTTCTCCCTCTACCTGGTGGCGGCGGTGTACGCCATTGCCTGGCTGCTGACACGCCGGACCGCCATCGGCCTGTTCATCGAATCGGTGGGCATCAACTTCCGCTCCAGCCTGTACAGCGGTATCGACGAGAAGAAGATCAAGCTGCTGGCTTACACCTTCTGCGGTTTCTGCGCCGGCCTGGCCGGCCTGGTCTCCAGCTCCAACATCCGCACCTCGGACGCCCACAACATCGGCCAGACCATCGAACTGGACGCCATCCTGGCCGTGGTCATCGGCGGCACCGTGATGGGCGTCGGCGGCCGCTTTTCTTTGCTGGCCAGCCTGATCGGCGCCATCGTCATCCAGGCCATCACCACCTCCATGTACGCCTTCGGCGTCCCGGCCTTTGCACTGCAGGCGGTCAAGAGCGTGGTGGTCATCTTCGTCATCCTGCTGTACTCAGAGCAAGCGCGCAACTTGATCCGGGGATTTAGCTTGCGAAAAGAGGCCTGACCATGAACTCCAGAATAGGCGTCCTGCTTTCTAAAAATCAGAAGTTCATCCCCCTGGCAGCCACTGCAATCCTGGCATTCGTGGCTTACGGCGCCGGTGCGGCCCTGTACCCCGGTATGCGTGACCTGCAGGTGTTCCTCAACATCTTCCGTAACAATTCCTACCTGCTCATCAGCGCGGTGGGGATGACCTTCGTGATCATCTCCGGCGGCATCGACCTGTCGGTGAGCGGCGTGGTCGCCCTGACCACCGTGTCGACCGCCGCCCTGCTGCGGGCAGGTTGGAACCCCTGGGTGGTGATCCTGCTCATGCTGCTGATGGGCATGGCACTGGGGGCCGCCATGGGCGGTTTCATCACCTACCTGAAGGTCCAGCCTTTCATCGCCACGCTGGCCGGGATGTGGTTCGCCCGCGGCATGTGTTTCTTCATCAGTGACGACGCCATCGCCATCGACCACCCCATCTTCCGTCTCCTCGGGCAGACCAAGATCCTCATTCCCGGCCTGATGGAGCTGTCCGTACAGCAGGGGCACCCGTCACCCTACATCTCCATACCGGTCGTGGTGGCGTTCGTCGTCCTGCTGGCGGCCATCTTCATCGCTCACTTCACCCGCTTCGGCCGCACGGTCTACGCCATCGGCGGCTACAACGGGGCCAACGAGCAGTCCGCCCGGCTGATGGGCCTGCCGGTGAACCGCACCAAGATGATGGTGTACATCTTCAGCGGGTTCTGCTCCGGGCTGGCCGGGGTGGCGTGGAGCATCTTCGTCATGTCGGGGCACGGGTTGTACGCCTCCGGCTTCGAGATGGACTCCATCGCTTCCGTGGTCATGGGCGGAACGATGCTGACCGGCGGCGAAGGTTACGTGTTCGGCACGCTGTTCGGCGTGCTCATCTTTGGCATCACCCAGACGCTGATCCAGTTCAACGGCACGTTGAGCTCCTGGTGGACGCGTATCGTCATTGGGCTGCTGATGTTCGTCTTCATCAGCATACAAAGCATCCTGTCCAGCCGTAAAGGCGGGCGGCAGCGGGCGGCGGAATCCGGCCCGGCGGCGCGGGCCCAACGCCGGCGGCGCCTGGCCCTGGGTGGCGGCGGCGCGGTAGTTCTCCTGGCTGCGGTGCTCATCTTCACCCTGGCGCCGCGGGGCAGCCAGGCCGCAGCCACGGCCGTCAGCGGGCACTGCCTGCTGCAGGAATACCGCCAGGAACGCGCCACCGAATTCTTGACCGATGGCGCCGTGATCACCTACGAACGCAACGGCGGCTCGGGCTGCATCGACGAGCTGTATGCCATTTACCCGGATGGCCGCATCATCGGCGACAACGGCGTGGACCAGATCGAGAAACAGGCCTCGGACGAAGAAATCAACCAGCTGCTGGCCGCCATCCACGAACACGGCTGGTTCACCGACGAAATGTACAGCACCTGGCACACGCCCTGTGGCCAGTGCTACGGATACTACCTCACCGTCGCTTACGAAGGACAGGAAAAGACGGTCAAGGGCGTCAGCGGCGGCACCGACGCCCCGGCCAACTACTGGCAGGTCGTCTCACTGGTCAAGGGGATCATCCCATCCTTCTCCGCAGCCCAATAAAGCGGTCCAGATCCTTGATGTAGGGTAACGCAAGATGAATCACAAAAAGCTGCTCGTTCCACTCCTTTTGATCTACCTGCTCTTCTCTTTCGCCTGTGTCTATATCGTGCTGCCCGAAGACCTGGGATCTGCCGCGCCGGCCAGCTCGGAAGGCTGGAGCGCCATCGTCACCGGCGTCAGTCCAACCGCCGGCGGAGACCTGCACATCGACCTGACCTTGCGCAACGATACCGGCGATTGGAGCGCCATGCAGGCAGCGGCCGGCAAGCCGGCCGTGCTCGCCCCCAGCGGCGGGAGCAAATCCAACTGCGAGACGGTCCTGGTCAGCTCGGGCGGCCACCGCCTGGCCCCGGGGTTCCAGATGCGCGGCTACACCGGCGGGACCAAAGCCGAGCCGGTCACCCAGCTCATTTACATCGAATGCGCCGCCGCCGGGGCAGTCTCCGGGGGCAAGCTCACCCTCGATTACAGCTACGTCACCGGGCAGTACAACTACTACGAGCAGGAAAAGAACAAGGTCGATGACCAGCTCGAAATCAACCTGGATACGGTGGTCACAGACCTGGCTTATCCCATTGGCCAGGCGATGGATGGCCTGGTCCAGCCCCAGGATATCCAGATCGTGGGGTTGAACAAGGTGCTGCTGACCCTCACCGGGGTGCAGCGCAGCCCCGCTGGCCTGGAGTTCGCCTGGCAGACGGAAAACCCCGGGGAATACCCCTCTTACGTACACATCGGCAACCCGCCCGTCATCGGTGCAGATGGCATCCTGTATGGTTATTACGAAACGCCTGACCTGGCTTCCGTCCCGCTCACCCCGGCCGGCGATAAGACCACCTGGTCCACCCAGGTGACCGTCCCGCCCGACGTCGGGGGGCTGTACATCCTGTTGAGCGTAGAAACGGGCAAATCACGGCTCTTCGCCAATTATGTGATCGACATTATGGACAAATAGACCATGGACAACGATTGGATCGACACCGGACCGGAACTCGCAACCAAGCTGGAGCGCATCTATGGCCTCCTCGAGCGTCACCACCTGGATGCCCTCCTGCTCCGCCAGGCCAGCAATTTCGCCTGGGCCACCTGTGGCGCGGCTTCTTTTATCAACCGCGCCGATTCGTTGGGCGCGGCCACCCTGGTGATCACCCCGCAGCGGCGCCTGGTGGTGAGCGACAACATCGAAGCGCCTCGCTTAATGAACGAAGCAGGACTGGGGCAGCAGGGCTGGGAGTCTGCCACCCAACCCTGGTACACCGGCCAGGACCCGCTGGCGGCCCTCATCCAGGGGGTGCGCGCCGGGGCCGACTTCGCCTATCCCGGCGCGCTGGACCTGGCGGGCGAGCTGAGCGCCCTGCGCCTCCCGTTGACGGCCCAGGAGGGCCAACGCTTCCGCCGCCTGGGCCGGCTGTGCGCCCAGGGCATGGAACAGGCCGCCCGGGCCGTCGTTCCCGGGATGAGCGAGTACGAGATCGCCGCCGCGCTGGCGCAGGCGGTCGAAGCAGCCGGCGTCCAGGCCACGGTCAACCTGGTGGCGGTCGACGAGCGCATCTTCGCCTATCGCCACCCCCTGCCCACTTCCCGACGGCTGCAGAAATACGCCATGCTGATCCTGTGCGGGCGCCAGGGGGGGCTGGTGTGCTCGCTGACCCGCCTGGTCCATTTTGGCCCCCTGCCCGCTGAAGTGCGCCGTAAGGCCGAAGCGGTGGCCCGCATCGACGCCGAGATGATCGCCGCCACGCGTCCCGCCGGCACCCTGGGCGACGTCTTTGCCGCAGCCCAGGTGGCCTACGCCGCCGCCGGTTTCCCGGACGAGTGGCAGCTGCACCACCAGGGCGGGCCGGCCGGTTACCACCCGCGCGAGACCATCGCCACCCCGGGCGCTACCCGGCCTATCCTGGCCGGCCAGGTATTCGCCTGGAATCCGTCCATCACCGGCGCCAAATCCGAAGACACCATCCTGGTCGGGGAACAAGGCAATGAGATCCTGACCGAAATGCCCAACTGGCCTGTCCTGGCCATTCAGGCCGGCGGCCAGACGATCAAACGGCCGGCAATTCTGGAAAGAACAGATCTTTAGGAGGGAACATGTCCAAGTACACCATTGGCGTAGATTTTGGAACCGAGTCTGGCCGCGCCGTCCTGGTAGACGTGGCCGATGGGCGGGAAGTTGCCACCGCCGTCTATCCTTACTCCAACGGCGTGATCGACGAAACGCTCCCCGGTTCGCCCGTGCGCCTCGAACCGGACTGGGCGCTGCAAGATCCCCAGGACTATATTTGCACCTTTCAGACCACTAT
Source organism: Chloroflexota bacterium (assembly GCA_012798515.1). Classification (GTDB taxonomy): domain Bacteria; phylum Chloroflexota; class Anaerolineae; order Anaerolineales; family Anaerolineaceae; genus JAAZNB01. The sequence continues at coordinate 3,198 of JAAZNB010000679.1, read as the reverse complement.
CCCGGCCGTGCTGCAGCAGTCGGGCGTCGACCCGGCAGACGTGATCGGCGTCGGCATCGACTTTACCGCCTGTACCATGCTGCCTACCCAGGCCGACGGCACCCCACTGTGCAACCTGCCCGAATACCGCAGCCAGCCGCACGCCTGGGTCAAGCTGTGGAAACACCACGCCGCCCAGCCCGAGGCCGACCAGATCAACCGGGCCGCCCGAGAGGTGGGGGAAGACTGGTTGGATCGTTACGGAGGCAAGATCTCGTCCGAGTGGTTCTTCTCCAAGGCCTTACAGATCCTCAACGAGGCGCCCGAGATCTACCACGCCGCCGACCGCCTGATCGAGGCCGCCGACTGGGTAGTGTGGCAGCTCACCGGCGTGGAGACGCGCAACAGCTGCACGGCCGGCTACAAGGCCATCTGGTCCAAACGCGACGGCTTCCCCTCGCCGGACTACTTCGGCGCCCTCCACCCGGAACTGGCCGGCGTGGTCTCCGAAAAACTTTCTACCCACATCCAACCGGTGGGCGAGCGCGCCGGCGGGCTGACCGAGCAGGCCGCAGCCTGGACCGGGCTCAAGCCCGGCACGGCCGTGGCCATCGCCAATGTGGACGCCCACGTGGCCGTACCGGCTGCCACGGTCACCCAGCCGGGGCGCATGGTCATGATCCTGGGCACCTCCACCTGCGACATGGTATTGGGCACGGAAGAGCACATCGTCCCCGGTATGTGCGGCTACGTGGAAGACGGCATTATCCCCGGCTACTTCGGCTACGAGGCCGGCCAATCCTGCGTGGGAGACCACTTCGCCTGGTTCGTGGAGAACTGCGTCCCGGCCGCCTACCAGCAGGAAGCCCAGGAACGCGGCCTGAACCTGCACCAGCTGCTCGAAGAGAAGGCCGCCCAACTGAAAGTCGGTGAAAGTGGGCTGCTGGCCCTGGACTGGTGGAACGGCAACCGCTCGGTGCTGGTAGACGTCGACCTGACCGGCCTGCTGATCGGCGCCACCCTGGCCACCAAACCCGAAGAAATCTACCGCGCCCTGATCGAAGCCACCGCTTACGGGGCGCGTATCATCATCGAGACCTTCCAGAAGAACGGCGTGCCGGTGCACGAGCTGGTCGCCTGTGGCGGCCTGCCCGAAAAGAACCGCCTGCTAATGCAGATCTACGCCGACGTGACCGGGCTGCCCATCCAGGTCAGCGCCTCACAGCAAACCCCCGCCCTGGGTTCGGCCATGTTCGGGGCGGTGGCGGCCGGCGAACCACTGGGCGGCTACGACTCGATCTATGCCGCAGCAGAGGCCATGGCCCACCTCAAGGCAGAGGTGTACACCCCGGACCCCGAAAACCAGGCAGTCTATCAAAAGCTGTACGCAGAATACGTCATCCTGCACGATTACTTTGGGCGCGGCGCCAACGACGTGATGAAGCGCCTGAAAGGTATCAAGGCCAATGCGAGGAAGTAGCTATGCTCGAACAATTAAAGGAAGAACTGGTAGAGCTTCACCTTGAGCTGCCCAAAAACAATCTCGTGGTGTGGACCGGGGGAAACGTCAGTGCCCGGGACCCCCAGACCGGGCTGGTAGTCATCAAGGCCTCCGGGATCCGTTACGAAGACCTGCGTCCTGAACACATGGTCGTCGTCGACCTGGAGGGCAATATCGTCGAAGGCAACGCCAAACCCTCCTCCGACACGGCCAGCCACCTGTACGTCTACAGGCATCGCAGTGACGTGGGCGGCGTGGTGCATACTCACTCGGCGTACGCCACGGCGTTCGCCGCGGTCAACAAGCCGGTGCCGGTGGTGTTGACCGCCATCGCCGACGAGTTCGGCGGGCCCATCCCTTGCGGCGGGTTCGCCCTGATTGGCGACGACGCGATCGGAAAGATCGTGATTGAAAACATCGGTCGTTCGCCTTCCATCTTGCTCAAGAATCACGGCGTGATCACCATCGGGAAAAACGCCCGGGCGGCCGTCAAAGCCGCCATCATGACCGAAGACAACGCCAAGACCGTCTGGCTGGCGCTGCAGCTCGGAGACCCCGAGGAGATCTCGGCCCACGATGTAGAGAAACTGCACCACCGTTATACCCACGTCTACGGACAATAATGTTTTCGTTTCCCAGGAGGTATCTATGATCGATTTGACGCAGTACGAAGTCTGGTTCGTCACAGGCAGCCAGCACCTGTACGGCCCTGAGACGCTCGATGCCGTCGCCCAGGACTCGCAGGCCATTGCCGCTTTTCTGGACGCTTCGGAGCACATCCCCGTCCGTGTTATTTACCAACCGGTGTTGACTACCCCCGAGGCCATCCGCACCTTGTGCCTGGAGGCCAACGCGGAGCCCAGCTGTATCGGGCTGATTACCTGGATGCATACTTTTTCCCCGGCCAAGATGTGGATCGCCGGCCTGTCCCTGCTCAAGAAACCCTTCCTGCACCTGCACACCCAGTACAACCGGGAGATTCCCTGGGCCGAGATCGACATGGACTTCATGAACCTCAACCAGTCGGCTCACGGTGACCGCGAGTTCGGATTCATCGGCAGCCGCATGCGGCTCAACCGCAAAGTAGTGGTGGGCCACTGGCAGGAAGAGGACGTACAGCAGAGCATCGGCGTGTGGACCCGCGCCGCGAGCGCCTGGGCCGATTCCCAGGGGGCCCGCATTGCCCGCTTTGGTGACAACATGCGCGACGTGGCCGTCACCGAAGGCGACAAGGTCGAGGCCCAGATCCGCTTTGGCTACGACGTTTACGGGTATGGCGTGGGGGACCTCGTCCAGGCCGTGAGCCAGGTTGCGGAATCCGAGATCGAGGCCCTGGTGAACGTTTATCTGCATGAATACGAGATAGCCCCGGCGCTGCTGCCCGGCGGAGAACAACACGCCGCCTTGCGGGATGGAGCCCGCATCGAGACCGGCCTGCGCAAATTTCTGCAGGCCGGGGACTTCAAAGCCTTTACCACCACCTTCGAAGACCTGCACGGGCTGGTACAACTGCCCGGCCTGGCCGTACAACGCTTGATGCGCGATGGCTACGGCTTCGGCGCCGAAGGAGACTGGAAGACTTCTGCTCTGGTGCGCGCCATGAAAGTCATGGCCGCCGGCATGCCGGGCGGGGTCAGCTTCATGGAAGATTACACCTACCACTTCAGCGCCTCGGGGGACAAGGTGTTGGGGGCGCACATGCTGGAGATCTGCGAATC
>JAAZNB010000678.1 GCA_012798515.1 Chloroflexota bacterium | reverse complement strand
CGTTTTACCGGCCTGGCCGCTTTTCTGGCCGGGGCGGCCATCTCGATCTATTACCGCCGGCGCGCCAACCTCCAGGGCGGGCGCGTTTCCTCACGAGAAGAACGGCCGTGGATCTACGCCATGCGCAGCATCGGCGGGCTGTTCCTGTGGCTGTCGGCGCTGGTCTATTTCATCCAGCCGGCCTGGATCGCCTGGGCGAGCCTGCCCTTCCCCCTGTGGCTGCGCGGGGTCGGAGCCGCCATGGGCGTGTTGAGCGTGCCCCTCATCGCCTGGGTCTTCCGCAGCCTGGGACATAACGTCACCCCAACCATCGTCACCCGTCGCGAACATACCCTGGTCACCAGCGGACCCTACCGTTATGTGCGCCACCCCCTCTACACGGCCGGCATGTTGTCCTTCACCGGCATTTTCCTGCTCTCTGCCAACGTCTTGATCCTGGTGGGGCTTGGGCTCACCCTGCCCTTCCTGGCCCTGCGCACGCCCTATGAAGAGGCCCGTCTCATCGAGCGTTTTGGCGACCAGTACCGGGACTACATGCAGCGCACCGGGCGCTACCTGCCCCGCCTGAAGAAAGCCGCCGGTTAAACAATCCGGCGCCGGGCAATGGGCCTGGCGCCGGAATCGATTTTCCATCTCGCGCCGGGGCTCACCCGGCCGCTCTCTTTTCTACCGGGTCGCCGTTGCCGCGCAGCGCGCTGGTCAACCCGCTGGCCAGCGCCAGCCCGGCCGCCACCAGGAAGGCCACGTGCGTGCCCTGGTACAGGGCTCCCGGCCGGCTCGACCCCAGGAAGGTGGTCAGAATGGCCCCGGCCAGGCCGGTGCCCAGCGCCATACCCACGTTGCGGGCGGTGGCCAGGATGCCGGCCGCGATCCCCTGGCGATTGCCCGGGGCGGCGCCCATCAGGGCGCTGTTGTTGGGCGAGACGAAAATGCCCGTGCCCAGCCCGCACAGCAGCAGCGCCACGATGATCGTCGCCTGGCTGGATTCCGGCCCCAGCAGGGAGAGCATCACCAGCCCGCCGGCCAGGATGACCATCCCCAGCGTGGCCGGCAGGCGCGAGCCGATGCGGTCGGACAGGGTGCCGCTGATGGGGGCCACAATGGCCATGATGGCCGGCTCGGCGGTCAGTAACAGGCCGGCCTGGGCCGAGTTGAGTCCCAGGCCCTGGATCAGGTAGAACGGCATCACGAACCCCACCGGGTAGAGCGACATGTAGTTCAACACCGCACTGGCCGTGGCCGCTGAGAACACCGGGCGACGGAACAGGCTGAGGTCCAGCATGGGCGCCGTGACGCGCAGCTCACGGCGGATGAACACCGCCAGCAGCGCCAGCGAGACGGCCAGCAGGCCCAGGATGGCCGGCGAGGTCCAGCCCCAGGCGGCTCCCTGGTTGAGACCCAGCAGCAGGGCGATCAGCCCGCTCATAAACAGCAGCGCCCCACCCAGGTCGAAGCGCTCCGTGCGCTCGTGTACCGGGTCGGACGGGATGATGAACCAGCCCAACAGCAGCGCCACCAACCCTACCGGCACGTTGATGTAGAAGATCGAACGCCAGCCGAAATCCTGCGCCAGCCAGCCGCCCAGGGAGGGCCCCACGGTCATGCCCAGGTAGGTCATCGTCGCCTGGGTGCCCAGGGCCTGGCCGCGCTGTGTGGCGGGGAAACTCTTGGTCAGGATGGCCGGCGAGTTGGCCATCAGCATGGCCGCCCCCAGGGCCTGCACCACGCGGAAGGCCACCAGCAGCAGCGCCGAACCGGCCATACCGCACAGCGCCGAACCGATGACGAAGATCACGAACCCGGAGAGGAAGGCCGGGCGATGCCCGCGCAGGTCTCCCAGGCGGCCCACGGTGAGCAGGATGCCGCTCACCACCAGCAGGTAGACCACCACCACCCATTCCACCGTGGCCACTTCACTGCCGAAGGCCTCCCGGATCACGGGCAGTACCGTGTTGACCACACTGCCGTCCAGGGCAGCCATGAACGAAGCGATCCCGACCGATATCAAGATCAGCCATTTGCGACGGCCCTGTCCCGCCGCGGCCTGTGACGATGATTGCAAAGCGACCTCCGATGTATGCCTGGTATCCAAGGCTCTATTCTAGCACCGCTTGACCCCCGCTTGAAGCCGCCGGCCAAAAATCATCCGCTCCTTGCCCAATGCCG
>JAAZNB010000677.1 GCA_012798515.1 Chloroflexota bacterium | reverse complement strand
GCCAGGCCGGCCGCGGCGCTGACGGCGTTCTGTTCGGCGATGCCGAAGTTGAAGCAGCGCTGCGGGTGTTCCTGGGCGAAGGACGTATTGAAGGATTTGCCTACGTCAGCATCCAGCACCACCAGGTGGGGTAGTTCGTTGCCCAGGCGGGCCAGCTCTTCGGCGTAAGCAAAACGGGTTGCGATTTCAGCTGCGGGCATGTTCTCCTCCGATCTCGGCCATGGCCTGTTGGTATTGCGCCTGGTTGGGGGCCTTGCCGTGCCAGCCGGCGACGCCTTCCATAAAAGACACCCCTTTGCCCTTGACCGTGCGGGCCAGGATAACAGTGGGCTGCCCGGCCGCGGCCGGGATGGATTCCAGAGCGGAGACGATCTGGGCCATGTCGTGCCCGTCGATTTCGAGGACGCGCCAGCCGAAAGCGCGCCATTTGTCGGCCAGTGGTTCGAGCGGCTGGATGTGCGCCAGGGCCCCATCGTTTTGCAGGCCGTTGTAATCGACGATGGCGGTCAGGTGGTCGAGGCGCCAGTTTCCGGCGGCCATGATGGCTTCCCATACCTGACCTTCCTGCATTTCCCCGTCGCCCAACAGGACGTAGACGCGGAAGTCCTTCTCCAGCACCCGCCCGCCCAGGGCCATGCCCAGGCCGTCGGAGAGGCCCTGTCCCAGCGTCCCGGTGGTGATGTCTACGCCGGGGGTCTTGTGCATGTCGGGGTGGCCTTGCAGGATACTGTCGATCTGGCGGAACGCCTTGAGCTGCTCCTTGGGGAAATAGCCTCTTTCAGCCAGGGCGGCGTACAGGATGGGCGCGGCGTGGCCTTTGGAAAGGATGAAACGGTCGCGCTCGGGCCACTCCGGTTGGAGCGGGTTGATGCGCAAGACGCGAAAGTAGAGAGCCGCCAGCAGGTCTGCGGCGGAAAGCGATCCGCCAGGGTGGCCTTCGCCGGCCTGGTAGACCATGGTCAGCACTTCGGCACGCAAGCGCTGCGCTATGCATTGCAGTTCTTCGATGGACGTGGTTATCGATGTCATGCCAATCTCCGAGCAGGGGATGATCCAATTGTAACCAGGATTTGCCCCTGTTCCGGCGCAATCTGACTTTTTGCCTGGAACCGGTGCGATTTGCACCCCCGGCGAGGCCGTGTTACACTGGTTTTAACGTCATCGGACCGGGTCGAATGGGCCGGGAACATCGTTCAAGGTTCGCCAAGGCGATGGTGGAAGAATGGAGCGTTTGTATGGTCTCCCACCCCGATGATTACGAAGAGGAGCTGCGCAAGGAAACCGCCAGGAAGTTCCGCGAGCTGGTTGCCTGGCAAAAGGGGATTGCGCTGGCGAGGCTGGTGTATACGCTGACGGCTTTTGAGCCACCCCTGCCGGCGACCGGGCAGGTACAGCGCCTGCGCCAGACGGCAATCTTGATCTCCTCCAATGTGGGGGAAGCGCAGATGGCCGGTTCCCCGGCCGAGCAGGTCGTATTCCTGGAACAGGCCCTGGCGGGCCTGTCCGAGCTGGAAGACCAGCTGGATCTGGCCGTACAGGGCAGGGTCCTGGTCGCTGGCGACCTGTTCTCCCTGCGAGACAACGTTAGCCAGCTGCGCCGGATGCTGAGGGATCTCGTCCAGGACCGCCTGTATCCTCGATCGCCATAAACGATTTGGCCTGCTAACGGGGGACAGCGTTTCTCGAACCGGCTCCCGGGAGGGTGCGAAATGGCCCGCTTGGGTGATTGAACCGGAGTGGTTTTCCTGGTATTATATCGATACATTAACTCCGATTTGGTTTCTTGGGGGATAGAGAAACCAAATTGGAGTTTTTTGTTTGGGTGCGCCCCGGTTTCCGGTACAATAGAGATCATACTGGTAGTTGGGTCTGTGGGTTGAGGCTGAGTTGGTGCACATCGACGGGAGCTGGTTCAAAGACGAATACGGACGCACGTTGCTGTTGCGCGGCGTCTGCCTGGGTGGCAGCTCCAAGGTCCCTACCCGCCCCGACGGGGCCACCCATCACCTGGAGGGTTTTTTCGATCACCGCAACGTCTCCTTCGTAGGCCGGCCTTTCCCCCTGGAAGAAGCAGATGAACATTTCCGGCGCCTGAAACACTGGGGCTTTACTTTCCTGCGTTTTCTGGTGACCTGGGAAGCCATCGAGCACGCCGGGCCGGGGATCTACGACCAGGATTACCTGGAGTACGTGACCGAGGTGGCCGCCCGGGCCGGGCAGTACGGCATCCGTCTGTTCATCGACCCGCACCAGGACGCCTGGAGTCGTTTCACCGGCGGCGACGGCGCCCCAGGCTGGACGCTGGAAGCCGCCGGTATGCAGCTGGAAAACCTGGTCGAGAGCGGGGCGGCCGTGGTGCATAACCAGGCGCCACTCCCTTTTCCCCGCATGCTGTGGCCGTCGAACAACATGCGCCTGGGCGCAGCGACCATGTATACCCTGTTTTTCGGCGGGAACGATTTTGCTCCCCGCACGCGGGTGGATGGGGAGCCCGTGCAGGAATACCTCCAACGCCATTACATCCAATCGATCCGGGAGCTGGCCGTTCGCCTGAGCCATTTGGACAACGTGGCCGGCTACGATACCCTCAACGAACCCTACCCTGGCTATGTCGGTTGGCGGGATTTGACCCGCCCGGACGCCCAGGTGTGGAAGGGCGTGCTGCCTTCGCCCCTGCAAGCCATGGCGCTGGGTGAGGGAGCTACCTTCGACCTGCCGGTTTGGGATCACGGATTGCTGGGACGGCGCTCTACCGGCCGGCGGACGGTCAACCCGCGCGGCGTGCGCCTGTGGCGTGAGGACCGCGCCTGTGTGTGGCGCGACAACGGAGTATGGGAAATGGGCGCAGACGGCCGTCCGCACCTGCTCCGTCCGGCGCATTTTACCCACTTCCAGGGCCGCCGGGTGGATTTCGATGCCGACTACCTCAAGCCGTTTGCCATGCGCTTTGCCGGCCAGATCCAGCGCGCCGACCCGCGGGCCATGATTTTCTTCGAAGGGACGCCCTCCCACCACGTGCCCGCTTTCCGGCCGGGAGAGATCCCCAACCTGGTCAACACCAGCCACTGGTACGATGGGCTGACCCTGTTCACCAAGCACTTCCACGGTCCGTTCAACGCCGATTATCGCACCCTGCGGCCGGTCTTCGGCAGCCGCAGCGTACGGCACATGTTCGCCAGCCAGCTGGCCGACATGCGCCGCTGGAGCGAGGAGAAGATGGGTGGAGCGCCCACCCTGATCGGTGAGTTCGGTATCCCCTTCGATCTGGACGGAAAACGCGCTTTCCACAACGGGAATTTCAAAGTCCAGGCCGCCGCCCTGGATGCCAGTTTCCGCGCCCTGGAAGCCAACCTGTTGGGCTGCACCTTGTGGAATTACACCGCCGACAACGACAACCGCTGGGGCGACCAGTGGAATGAAGAAGACCTGTCGATCTTCAGCCGTGACCAGCAGACAGACTCCAACGACGTCCATTCCGGCGGGCGGGCGCTCTCGGCGGCGGTGCGGCCCTACGCCGTATGTACGGCCGGCGAGCCGCTGCACATGGCGTTCGAACGGTCCGGGCGCCTGTTCCGGTTTACCTTCCGGCACGACCCGGGGGTAACAGCGCCCACAGAGATCTACGTCCCCGATTTTCACTACGGCGCCGGGGTCCAGGTTCACGTTTCGGATGGAGACTGGCAGTACCGGCCGGAAACGCAGACCCTGGTCTACCGCCATACCCTCCAGCAGCCGGTGCACGAGCTTATCCTGCGCCCGGGCCGGGGGTAAGGTTTAAGAAAGCCCCGCCTCATTTCCGGCCAGCGTTTCCATAACGGCGGTGTCCGTAGTACAATCTAGGAGGTTTTATTAATCCTTCATAGGATAAGAGGATAACCATGAGCGATGTGAAACAATACGATGTCGTAGTAATTGGCGCTGGACCTGGTGGTTACGTTTGCGCCATCAAATCGGCGCAGCTTGGCTTGAAGACTGCGATTGTAGACAAACAATGGTTGGGGGGTGTTTGTTTAAACGTAGGGTGTATTCCTTCCAAGGCGCTGCTCAAGAACGCAGATGTGGCCCATACACTGCGCGAACGCGGGAAAGAGTTTGGGTTCTCTTTCGAGAATCTGCAGCTCGATTACAGCGTGGCCGTAAAGCGCAGCCGCCAGGTTTCTGATCGTCTGACCAGGGGCGTAGCCTTCTTGATGAAGAAGAATGGTATCGACGTGCACATGGGCGTTGCTCGCCTGACGGCTCGCGATACGGTCGAGGTCAAAGACAAAGACGGTAAGGTCGAGACGGTCAAGGCCAAGAATATCGTCATCGCCACCGGGGCGCGCTCAGCGCAGATCCCAGGGGTGGAAGTGGATGGCGAAAAGGTGCTGTCGTACAGTGAGGCGATCTTGCAGACCCGCCGGCCGGAATCGGTCATCATCATCGGCGCCGGCGCCATCGGCGTAGAGTTCTCGACGGTGTGGAGCTCTTACGGCACTGACGTAACCATCGTGGAAATGCTGCCCCGCATTCTTCCCCTGGAAGACGAAGAGACGGCTGCCGAATTGGCCAAGGCCTATAGCAAACGCGGTATCAAGATGCTGACCGGCACGCGTGTGCTGTCGGTGGAAAAAACGGACAAAGGCGTGCGCGTCAAGGTCTCTGGCCCGGATGGCGAGAAGACCCTGGAAGCTGACCAGGCGCTGGTCGCCATCGGCTTCAAGCCCAATTCGGCCGACCTGGGCCTGGAGGGCGTGGGCGTCAAGGTCAGTGAACGCGGTTTCGTGCAGATCGACGAGAAGATGGCTACCAATGTGCCGGGTATCTGGGCCATTGGCGACGTCACCGGCCAGCTGCTGCTGGCCCACGTGGCTTCTGCACAGGCCATCGTTTGCGCCGAGAATATCGCCGGTGTCGAGACGGTTACCCTGGACTACCGCATGATGCCGCGGGCGGTCTACAGCCATCCCCAGGTGGCTTCCTTCGGTTTGACCGAGGCCCAGGCCAAAGAACAGGGCTACCAGGTCAAAGTGGGGCGCTTCCCCTTCCAGCCCAACGGAAAAGCGCTGGGCCTGGCCGAGGCCGTGGGTTTCGTCAAGATCATCACCGACGAGAAGTACGGTGAGATCCTGGGCGCCCACATGGTTGGCCCGGACGTGTCCGAGCTGCTGCCTGAGCTGACCCTGGCCCAGAGCATGGAACTGACCACCGAAGAGATTGCCCGCAACGTCCACGCGCATCCCACCTTGAGCGAGGCCGTTATGGAAGCGGCCCACGACAGCTCTGGCCATCCCATCCATATGTAGCCCTGCGCGGTTCTTGCCAATCCAATTCTGCTGAACGATTCGCCCCCGGTTGATTCGCCCGGGGGCGAAACTTATCCGGTCCCAGGGATTTCTTGTGAGTGGATCTGCCACGGCGATGCCTGATCAGTCATATTATCTGTGGTGGTTGGGAGAATGATATACTTGTGCAGCTACGGGCCGCCGGCCTGGCGGCCTGTAACCATGGTTGTGCTATAATTTCCCCCTGGAAGGGTCACGTATGTTTCAAAAAGTATTTAACATTCTGGGGGGAGACCCCCACAAACGAGAAGTACAAAAACTTTCCCAGGTCGTGGTCCGCATCAACGACCTGGAAGAAAGTTATAAAGAACTGTCCGCGGAAGCCTTGCGGAACAAAACGGCCGAATTCCGGCAGCGCCTGGCCGGGGATGAAACGCTCGACGACCTGTTGCCCGAGGCTTTTGCCGCCGTGCGCGAGGCCAGTAAACGTACCATTGGCCTGCGCCATTACGATGTGCAGATGATCGGCGGTATCGTGCTACACCAGGGCAAGATCGCCGAGATGCGCACCGGTGAGGGCAAGACCCTGGTCGCCACCCTGCCTTTGTATCTCAACGCCCTGATGGGGCGCGGGGTGCACCTGATCACGGTTAACGATTATCTGGCCCGCCGTGACGCGCGCTGGATGTATCCCATCTACGCTGCGTTGGGCATGCGGGTGGGCGTCTTGCAGATGGCCACGCGCACCGAGAACGGACGCAACGCATTCCTGATCGATCCCGAACGGGTTTCACCGCACGAAGACCAGCACATGCTGGCCATGGTCCCGCGGGGCGAGGCCTACCAGGCCGACATCACTTACGGCACCAATAGCGAGTTCGGTTTCGACTACCTGCGCGACAACCTGACCATGAGCCTGAACGACCGGGTGCAGCGCGGGCATTACTACGCCATCGTCGACGAGGTCGATAACGTCCTCATCGACGAAGCCCGTACGCCGTTGATCATCTCCGGCCCGGCCCAGGACGAGGCTGAAAATTACGTGCAGATGGCGCAGGTGGTACGCCAGCTGAATCCGGAAGACTATGAGATTAATGAACGCGACCGCGCCGTCAGCCTGACCGAGATCGGTGAAACGCATGTCGAAGAGATCATGGGTGTGGCGCTGCGCGATCCGGACCGTCCCGAAGACATCACCCCCGAACAGGTGCGCCTGTTGGGTTATCTGGAACAAGGGTTGCGCGCTCAGTTCCTCTACAAACGCAATAAGGACTACCTGGTGCAGGCCGGCAAGGTGGTCATCGTGGACGAGTTCACCGGCCGCCTGATGCCCGGCCGGCGCTGGTCGGAAGGGCTGCACCAGGCTGTGGAAGCCAAAGAAGGCGTCAAGGTCGAAGCAGAGAACGTCACCTACGCCACCATTACCCTGCAGAACTACTTCCGCATGTACGATAAGTTGTCCGGCATGACCGGTACGGCGCTTACGGAAGCCGAGGAGTTCCACAAGATCTACAAACTGGAAGTCCTGGCCATCCCTATGAATCTGGAATACAGCGCCATGCAGACCAATTCGGAGCTGCTGCCGCAAGACTCGCGCGACGAACAGGGCTATCGCTATACCTACTACACCCGCCGGGAAGACCCGCTCAAGGCCCCGGTGTTCTGGAAGCGCAAAGACTACCCGGACGTGGTCTACCGCAGCGAAGAAGCCAAGCTGCGCGCCATTACGGAAGAAGTGATTCGTTACTACATCCTGGGGCGCCCGCAGCTGGTGGGCACCACCTCGGTGGAACATTCCGAGCGGCTGTCCGAACGCCTGTCGGCCGAGCCGGTGCGCCGCCTGGCCCAGGTTTTGCTCATCCGCGCCGCCTGGCTGGAGAAGAACAACCTGGAAATGGTGGAGAAAGCCGAGCCAGAGCTGCAGCCGCTCAACCGGCCGCTGGATGAGCTTGGCGTGGGTGACCTGCGCCAGATGGCCCGCGGCCTGGGGTTATCCATGAACCCGGAGGACCCCGAGAACATCCAGCGCCTGATCAAAGTCTTCAATCTCGGAGAAAGCGATATCCCCCGCCTGATCAAGGTTTTGCAGGCCGGCATCCCGCACGAGGTATTGAACGCCCGCCGGCACGCCGAAGAATCACAGATCATCGCCGGGGCAGGCGCATTTGGGGCGGTGACCATTGCCACCAATATGGCCGGTCGTGGAGTGGACATCAAGCTGGGCGGTGAGCTGTCCGAGGACATCCTGCGCGACGTCAACCGTGTCCTGGGCCGGGTGAACGATGATCCCTTTAATATGACCAATGAAGAGCGCCGCCAGGCGCTCAAGGACATCCCGGCCGAAGAATATGGCATCTACGAAGAGTCGGTGACGGCTTTCTTGCAGTATATGGACGATATGGAACGTGTGCGGGAGCTCGGCGGCCTGCACGTGATCGGCTCCGAACGGCACGAAGCGCGCCGCATCGACAACCAGCTGCGCGGCCGCGCCGCCCGCCAGGGCGACCCGGGTTCCTCGCGCTTCTACCTGTCTCTGGAAGACGACCTGATGCGCCTGTTCGGCGGGCAGCAGGTGGAAAACCTGTGGAAACGCATCTTCTTCGACGAGAGCCAGCCGTTAGAGATCAACCTGTTGGGACGCATCGTGGAACAGTCTCAGGAGCGGGTAGAAGGCGCTAATTTTGACGTGCGCAAGCACCTGCTGGAGTACGATGACGTGCTCAACACCCAGCGCCAGCGCATCTATTCCCAACGCGACCGCGTATTTACCAAGGAAGACCTGAGCGAAGACGTGTTGGATATGCTGGATACGGAACTCCAGCATCGTATCCCCGAGGGGTTGCAAGATGAAGAAGGTCCCTGGAAGCTGCTGGCTTACCTGGACGAGATTCAGCCCTCCCTGGAATACGAGGACATCACGTACCCGTCTTTCACCTATCGCCTGTTGATCGACGAGATCCGCAGAAAACTACCCTCCGGTGAGCTCTCTGAAAGCGCACTGCGGGATACGCTGTTGTCGTTGACCGGGCGCGCCCTGCAGCTGGAAAAAGAGCACATCCTTCACAGTGTGCAGACCTTGCTGGAGCGTACTGAAGAAAGCCTGGAGCACCAACTCGAAGAACGCTTCGACGCGTTGGACGCGTTGATGGATGGCTTGAGCGACCGGTTTGAGGAAGGCCAGGCGCCCCGCGCCCAGGATCTGATCACCGAAGTCAGCGAGCTGATGCGTATCCAGGTGAAGTTGAGCAACGAACAGGTTCGCCAGCTGATGGAGGGGGACCGCTCGGTAGAGAATGCGATCCGCCAGCAGGTCGAGCTGGTGGTGACCACGATTAACCTCAACCGGGTGGTGGGCGCCATCGAACGCCGCCTGGAAGAGAGCCTGGGCCTGCGCGCCGGCCAGTTCCAGGAACTGAACTGGGGTTTGATCTCCAGCCAGCTCGTAGATCTGGTGGAAAAATTCCTCGACCAACGCATCGCCAGGCTGTCGGGCGCAGACGGCCAGGTCGCCCGTGACCTGGATCTGGCGCTGTCTCGCCAGGCGGGCGGGGTGCTCAGCGACCGGCAGTTGATCCAGTTCTTGATCTTGATGTCCCAGGGCACCCGCCTGGCATTCGATCCGCGCACCCATCGTAAGGCATCGACGCGCTACGTGCGGGTACGCTTTGTCTACCTGGCCGCCCAGCTCATCCGTGAAAGCTCGCCGGGCGAGATCACGGAACGTGTGCTGGAGCACCTCCAGCAGGGGTTGGAAGTCCTGTACACCATCCGGGGTCGCTTCGAGTGGAACCGCCTGCTGCGTTCAGAGGTCGTCCTGTCCCAGCTGGACGAACGTGTGCGCAGCGTATTGGCCGAGGAGCTGGGAGTAGAGCGTTTTGAAGAGCTGGCCGACCTGCCCCTGGGCGAGGCCCCTGCCGAGGAGCGGGCGGTCGTCGAGAACATTCTCGGGCGGCGGATGCAAAACGAGGTGTATCGAGAATTATTGCTGCGCGTGATATCCGACCAGTGGGTCGATTACCTGACCAAGGTCGAGGCGCTGCGCGTTTCGATCGGCCTGGAGGCCTATGCCCAGCGTGACCCGCTGGTGCAGTACAAGAGCCAGGCGACGGATATGTTCCAAACCTTGCTGGCCGACATCCGCATGGGCGTCATCTCCCGCCTGTTTACTTACCAGGCGCGCCGCTCAGCGTCGGCATCGCTGGACCGGGAGCGCACGGAGGGCGAGGCTGAAGCGCCGGCCGAGAGCCTGCCGGACGCGACTGCCTCCGCACCGGCCGGGCAGCCGGCTGTGCCGGTCCAGGAGAAGAGCAGTAAGAAAAAGCGCCGGCGGCATTAGGCGCCGGCCGCAAGGCGGCCTGAATAGATCATATCAGGGTGTGGCCGTTCCAGTATTGTGCCTGGGGATGAACGGCCACACCCTGTGTTTTTAACGGCCTGATGGCGAAGGGCCAAACTGCGGCGTGGGTGCGCCTGCAACTGCAATCCGGTGCATCCAAATGGCCAGATGCAGTTATAATGTCTATAGACCCTGACGGCATTCTGTTAACCATCTTCTGAGCCCATCTTTCGCCCGGACGCGGGAAATCCCTGAACGCGCCTGGGTGCATGGATTACGAAGGAGAAACAGCATGAATAAGATTGCAGTGGCTGGTAAGGGGGGTGTGGGCAAGACGACGCTGGCGGCCTTATTGGCGCGCATCTATGCCGGGCGAGGGCAGTCAGTCATCGCCGTGGATGCTGATCCGGCAGCCTGCCTGGGATTTGCCCTGGGTCTACCCCCGGAACTGCAAACGCAGGTGACTCCCATCAGCGAGATGGATGCACTGATCGAAGAGCGCACCGGCGCCAAGACCGGGACGTACGGTACGTATTTCAAACTCAATCCCCGCGTGGACGACATCCCCGAGCGTTTCTGTGTGCAGTACCAGGGCGTGCGCCTGTTGCGCCTGGGCACCATCGACCAGGGCGGCAGCGGCTGTATTTGCCCGGAAAGCGCTATGCTGAAAGCCCTGGTGAGCTATCTCATCCTGCACCGGGATGAGATGTTGATCCTGGACATGGACGCCGGGTTGGAACACCTGGGCCGCGCCACGGCCGGTGCGGTGGATTACTTCCTGGTGGTCGTCGAACCGGGCAAGCGGAGCATGGAAACGGCTCACCAGATTGCTCGCCTGGCAGCCGACATCGGCATCCGCCGGGTAGGGCTGGTGGGGAATAAGGTGCGCAGCCAGAACGACCGTGACTTTATCATCCATAACAGTGGCGACTTGCCCGTCTTTGGCTACCTGTCTTACCATCCCGAGGCCATCCAGGCCGACCAGGATGGCGCTTCGGTCTATCATGCCGTTCCACAGCTGGCGCAGGAGGCGGAGGTGATCGCCGACGCCCTGTTGGCGGCCGTGGCTTGAGGCTGGCATGGAAGAGCCGGCCGTACAGCTCCCCCTCGATAAAAGGCAGCGCATCGAACGGTTGTCGCGTCTGATCGACGTGAGCAAATCTATGGCAGCGCAGCTCGATCTGGAGCCGCTCCTGCAGCAGATCGTTGATTCGGCTAACCTGCTGCTGCGAGCGCGCATGGGTGGCCTGATGGTCCTTTACGAGGACAATTCAGGGGTGCAGTATTTCAAGGTCAGCGGCTGGACGGTAGAGGTCAAAGGCAACCCGCGAGGTATGGGCATCCTTAGCCTGCCGTATCGCCAGAGCCAGACCTTGCGCCTGGATGACGTGCGCATGCACCCCCAGGCCCGGGGTTTTCCGGAAAACCACCCTGTGGTGGGGCCGTTCCTCTCTGCGCCGCTGTTGAGCAAGGGCAAGGCGTTAGGCGCCTTGTTTGTGGGCAACGAGCCCGGCGGGCAAATTTTCAGTGCCGAAGACGAAGAATTGTTGGTGGCTTTTGCGGCCCAGGCTACGGTGGCGATCGAAAATGCCCGCCTGTACGCCAAAGCGGAAGAACTGGCCCGCCTGCAGGAACGCCAGCGCATTGCCCAGGCGCTGCACGATACCGTGGTGCAGATGCTGTTCAGCATCGGCCTGGAAGCGGAATGGTGCCTCACGCACATCCCGGCCGCGGAGGGCTTCCCCCAGCGCTTACAAACCATCCGTCGCCTGGCGGCGCGCAGCAGTGACGAGTTACGCAGCGCCATTTTTGCCCTGCGCAGCCCCTTCCTGGCCCCCGGGGACGGCCTGGTGCAGTTGATCCAGGCTCAAGTGAGCGAGTTCGAGGGCCAGAGCGGGATTGCGGCCACCTTGATCGTTATGCCTTGCTTCCCTACCCTGCCGCCGTTGGTCTCCGAGGCGGTTTACCGTATCGTGGTCGAATCCCTGTCCAATGTACGCAAGCACGCCCGCGCCAGCGGGGTGATGGTCAGCCTGGATTGTGACGGAAGCTCGGTGACAGTCACTATTCAGGACAACGGCGTGGGCCTGGCCGAGCCCTTGAGCCTGGAAGTGGATGACAGCAGCCTGCATTTTGGCGTGGCCACCATGCGCCAGGTGACGGCTCAGGCCGAAGGCGCCTTCTTTATCGCCAATAACGACGACCAGGGCGTGATGATCAAGGCTCGTTTCCCTCTGTCCGGAGATTTGTTGTCATGACGCCAATCCGGGTTCTGCTCGTGGACGATCACCGTATTGTGCGCCAGGGACTGCGTTCGATCCTCGATCCCGACCCGGCCTTCGAAGTGGTCGGCGAAGCCAGCGATGGTTCCAGCGGGATCACCCTGACCATCGAGAAAAAGCCGGACATCGTCCTCTTGGATTTGAAACTGCCCGACCTGGATGGGATTTCGGTCTGCCAGCGCATTTTGGAGATCTGCCCGCAGACGGCGGTGCTGATCCTGACGGCTTACATCGACCAGAACCTGGTGAACACCTGCCTGCGCGCCGGCGCGCGCGGCTATCTGTTGAAGGACGCCGAAAACCTGAACCTCAAAGAGCAGCTGTCCAATGTGATGCAGGGCTATGCGGCGTTGGACCCGCGCGCGGCCGGGATCCTGACTGACATCGTGCGCAACCACCCGCAGAGCAGCGACGTCCTATCCATGCGGGATCTGGATATCCTGCGCCTGATTGCCCAGGGATTGACCAACCGTGAAATCGCCGCCCGCCTGTTCCTAAGCGAGAATACCATCAAAGGATACATCAAAGACATCATGGCCAGGTTGGACGTACACAACCGCGTCGAAGCGGTCCTGCTGGCCAAGGAGCGCGGTCTGTTGTAGCCCCGGTGACAATATCCTGTAATTTATCCCCCCTTTTGGGTGAATCTCTCTACCCAAAAGGGGGTTTTGTTACCTACTTTTGGGCCGCTAACCCTGGCTGGCCTGAGCTTGTTTTGCCTGGGCGGGGAATTTAAACTGAAAGAACATAAGCTCAGATTATGGTTGTGTGCCAGTCGAATATTGGCCGGAAAATACCGGTAGCAGGTGGAAAACCGCGTAGAAAGCCAGGATGGAGCAGAATCAGGGACTGCTGCATTGTGCGGTTTGGCCGTTGTCTTTGGGCGGCTTTTACCTGCCCGGTCTTTACCCCAGGTAAATCAACCCATCCCACTCGTAACATTCAGGCGATGTGTTGAATCTGTGAAGCTCGGATTGTGTCACAAGAGAGTAGGAGGTGAAGCGCATGAGTAAGATCTCTGGGCCATTTTTGATGGTTAACCCGGATCGTTGTATGGGCTGCCATACCTGTGAGCTGGCCTGCGCCGCGGCGCATACTCCGGCCGGGTCGCTGTTGGGCGCGGTGGTCAATGGGGAAGCTTTGTTCCCGCGCAACCGGGTGGTCGAGGTGGACGAGATTCGCCTGCCCGTGCAGTGCCGCCAGTGCGAAGACGCTCCATGTGTGCGGGTATGCCCCACCGGCGCCACATTCCGTACAGAAACGTATACGGCCATCAACGCCAACCTGTGTATTGCTTGCAAGCTGTGCGTGATGGTGTGTCCATTCGGCGCGGTACAGACGTCCACCTTGCAAGTCGGTGGGCGGGCCAAGCGTACGGCGGTCAAGTGCGACCTGTGCGTCGATCGCCCTGGTGGGCCGGCCTGTGTGGCTGCCTGTCCTACGCACGCGATCAGCCTGACCCAACCGGCCGAAGTGATCGAGGCTGCCGTGCAGTCTTCTTCCCAACGCTATTTGGCAGCCGTCAAAGCTCAGTCTACGTTAGCCCAACAGCCCTGAAATAATCTTGTATGGAGAGCTTAAAATGACCACCTATTCCCAAAAGATTTTGGATAGAAGCATCGATCCCGCCACGCACGACATGCTGGAGCACGCCGAAAAGACCGGCATGACCACCATCTGGGATCGCTTCGAAGCGCAACAACCCCAATGCGGTTTTGGTGAATTGGGCCTGTGCTGTCGCAACTGTGCCATGGGCCCCTGCCGGATCAGCCCCTTCGATGAGGTAGGACCGAAACGGGGTGTTTGCGGGGCGACGGCGGATATCATCGTGGCGCGTTTTCTGGATCGCATGATCGCCGCCGGAGCCGCGGCGCATTCGGATCACGGCCGTGACATTGCCCACACGCTGTTGATGACTGCCCAGGGGAAGACTTCTGGCTACCAGATCAAGGATGAGAAAAAACTGGCCGGCCTGGCGGCCGAGTTTGGCGTTCCCACCGAAGGGCGCACCAAGGAAGAGATCGCCGAAGACGTGGCCAAGATGGCCTACGAACAATTTGGCCAGCAGGAAGGCGCGCTGAAATTCACCCAGCGCGCTCCCGAAAAGCGCCAGGCTTTGTGGAAAGCGCTCAATATCACCCCGCGCGGCATCGACCGTGAGGTGGTGGAAAACATGCACCGCACGCACATCGGGGTGGATAACGATGCCGTCAACCTCATCTTACACGGCATGCGTACCTCGCTGGCCGATGGTTGGGGCGGCTCGATGGTGGCCACCGAGCTGTCGGATGTGCTCTTTGGCACGCCAACTCCCCGGCGCTCGGCAGTCAACCTGGGCGTGCTCAAAGCAGATGAAGTCAACATCATCGTTCACGGTCATGAACCGACCCTCTCCGAGCTGATTGTGGCAGCCTCTCAGGATCCCGAGATTCTGGCCCTGGCTCAAAAATACGGCGCCAAGGGGATCAACGTAGGTGGCATCTGCTGCACCGGCAACGAAGTGTTAATGCGCCAGGGGGTGCCCTCGGTGGGCAACTTCCTCCAACAAGAGCTGGCCATCATGACCGGCGCCGTGGAAGCGATGATCGTCGACGTGCAGTGTGTACTGCCTTCACTGGGGTCGGTGGCCGGCTGTTTCCACACCAAGCTGATTTCTACCTCGCCCAAGGCTAAATTCCCGGGCGCAACCCATATGGAGTTCCACGAAGAACATGGTTACGAGATTGCCTGCGACATCGTGCGGGCAGCCGTAGAGAACTACCGTTTCCGCAAGCCAGGCCAGGTGCACATCCCGGACGTACAGACGGAGTGCATGGTCGGCTTCAGCGTGGAGGCCATCGTGGGGGCCCTGGGCGGCAGCCTGACGCCCCTGATCGAAGCCATCGCGAAGAAGCAGATCCGCGGCATCGCCGCCGTGGTGGGCTGCAACAACCCGCGCGTCCAACACGATTACGGGCACGTCAACCTGGTCAAAGAGCTCATCAAACGCGATATCCTGGTGGTCACCACCGGGTGCAACGCCATTGCCTGCGCCAAGGTGGGCCTGTTGCTGCCTGAAGGGGCCGAGATGGCCGGCGAAGGTCTGAAAGCGGTGTGCAATGCGCTGGGCATCCCGCCCGTGCTGCACATGGGTTCCTGCGTGGACAACAGCCGTATCCTGGTCACCTGCGCGGCGGTTGCCAATGCCCTGGGGGTGGACATCAGCGACCTGCCCGTGGCCGCTGCGGCGCCGGAGTGGATGAGCGAGAAGGCCGTGGCCATTGGCACGTACGCCGTGGCCAGCGGCGTGTATACCGTATTGGGGGTGGTGCCGCCCGTGTTGGGCGGACCGGCGGTCACCGATTTGCTGGTCAAAGGCGCCGAAGGCGTGGTGGGCGGCAAGTTCGGTGTGGAATCGGATCCCTTCAAGGCGGCCGATTTGATCGAAGCCCACATCAACGCCAAGCGTACCGGCCTGGGCCTGCCGTAATCATACGTTTGCGCGGCTTCCTTCCTCTGTGAAGTAGCTTTTCTTTCTGCTCGTTGGTTGTATGCGGTTCTCGTGCCGCATACAACCAACGCCTGTAATTCCTGTACGTAACGAGGTGGGGATGAACTCCTCAACCCTGATCCTGTTTCCGTTTGTATCCATCCTGTGCGGCGTGGCCTTATTGCTCCTGTTGGGACGCTGGATGAGCAGCCGGGCTAAAGGCGCCCTGGCCCTGATCGCTTGCCTGGGCGCAGTAGGGGGTGTGGCGGGCGTTTATCCTGCCATCCGCGCCGGCGCCGCACTCGATTGGACCGCCGCGGCCTGGGATGGCCCGGTTTCACTGGCCTACCACGTAGACGGTTTAAGTTTGCTGTTCGCCCTGATGGCCGTGATCATCGGCGCGGCGGTGCTGTTGTATGCCACCGGTTACATGGCTGAGGAAGCGGGGACCACCCGCTTTTTCGTCTTGATGCTGGTCTTTATCGGTGGCCTGGTGCACCTGGTCTACAGCGCCAATCTGCTGGTCTTTTACGCCAGCTGGGAAGTGATCGGCCTGTGTTCCTTCCTGCTGGTGGGCTTCTGGTACCGGCAGGCAGATGCTGTGCGTGGGGCGCGCAAGGTGCTGGTGATGACCCACCTGGCCGGCTATGGCCTGCTGGCCGCCATCTTGTGGCTTTACGTCCACTCCGGGGTGACGACCTGGACCGATCCGGCTTTGTCGGGCGCCATGACCACCGGTTTGTTTCTACTCATGCTGGTGGCTGCGCTGGCCAAATCGGTGCAGTTCCCGCTGCATACCTGGATTCCGGATGCCATGGCGGCCCCTACCCCGGTCAGCGCCCTACTGCATGCGGCCTGTTACGTCAAAGCCGGGGTGTACCTGGTGGCGCGTTTGCATGGCGTTGGCCCCTGGCCGGACTCCTGGGCGTTGAGCGTGGTGTGGATCGGGACGCTGACCATGGCGGTAGGGGTGTTGTTTGCCATGGTGCAAACCGATCTGAAGCGCATGCTGGCCTTCCACACTGTAAGCCAGATCGGCTACATGATGCTGGGCCTGGGCCTGGGGACACCCCTGGGCGTGGCGGCCGGCTTGCTGCACTGCCTGAACCATGGCCTGTTCAAAGGCGGCCTGTTCCTGGGGGCGGGCGCCGTGCAGCACGCTACGGGAACGCGAGACATGAACCAGCTGGGCGGCCTGGCCCGGCGTATGCCGCATACGGCATTCTTCTGGTTGGTCAGCGCGGGGGCCATTGCGGGCATTCCGCTGTTGAGCGGTTTTACCAGCAAGTGGCTGTTGTACAACGCCGCCCTGGAGGCAGGGCAGCCCGTGCCGGCCCTGGTGGCCTGGGTGGTGAGCACGCTGACCGTGTTTTCCTTCTTGAAGGCGACCAGCTCGGTCTTCCTGGGGGCGGCGACCCCGCAGACCGAACGCGCCGAAGAGGCGCCGAAAAGCATGTTGTGGGGGATGGGCTTGCTGGCCGCCGGCAGTGTGCTGTTTGGCCTGGCGCCGCAGTTGCCGCTCCACTTTTTGATCGACCCGCTTCTGCCGGCCCTGGGACTGGCTCCGGCCGTGGGCGTGACCTGGTTGGGGCTGAGCACGGCCCTGGGAGGCTGGTGGAGCAGCGGCGCCGTGCTGCTGGCGGTGGCTGCCGTAGGCGGCGGCTGGCTGGCATACGCCATCCTGCGGCCGGCGCGGGCGGTGGTCGTCTCCGGCGGTGCGGCCGGTTGGGGCGGGACCTTTACCGGAGGAGAACCGCTGAGCGGCGCAGGTCGCCTGCCGGCCAGCGATTTTTCGGCCATGATCAAGAACAGCCTGGCGCCTTTCTATCATGATTTCGACGTAGACCGTTACTATCTGGCTGCCTGGCGCGGGCTGCGGGCACTGGCGGAAGCCGCTGGAAAGGCCAGCGCCTGGTTGGAACGGCGTGCCCTGGGCTTGCTGCTGGCGCTGGCGCCATTGTTGGCGTTGGGAGCCTATGCCCTGGCGCCGGGGGCGAATATCCCCCTGGAGAGGGCGGCGAGGCTGCCGCTTTTATTACCGCTGGCGGTCGGCCTGGCCTGGCTGGCGCTGGCCTGCGCAGCCTGGTGCATCCCCGAGAATCGCCGCAGCCTGCCGTTATTGGTCCTGAGCGGCGGCCTGGCGTTGGCCGGGTTAAACCTGGCTCAGCCCGGGCTGCGCCTGGCTCTGCTGGAGAGCGCTGCGTTGTTGGCTTTGCTGCTGGTGTGGCAGCGCGGCCGGGATCCGGCGGTTCGCCGGTCTTACCTGGCCGTGGTGCTGCTTTCTGCCGGGCTGGTCGTGGCCGGTAATGGGTTGATGAGCGCCGGTCACCTGGCGTGGGGCGCGGCCCTGTTGCTGGCAGGGTTTGCTTTGAAACTGGGGCTGGTGCCGCTCTACCTGTGGCTGCCACAAGTGGCAGAGGCCGTACCTGCCGTCGTGGCCGGGCTGGTGATCTCGGTGGTCGATGTGGCTGCCTTGGGTGAGTTATGGCTGGCGAACACTGCGCTGGCCGCTGGGCTGCCGTCTGGCCTGTGGCTGGCGCTGGGCGTACTGAGCGCCGTCTTGGGCGCCTTACTCATGCTGGCGCAGCGTGATTTGAAGCGTATGCTGGCTTTTTCCAGTATCGAGGACATGGGCTATCTGATCTGCGGCATGGCCCTGGCGGGCGCCTGGGGATTGTCCGGGGCGTTGATCGGGGCGGCTACCCACGCCCTGGCCAAAGGACTATTGTTTGCTTCCCTGGCCGGCCCGGAGACCGGCGGGGCGCTAACCTTTGCCCGGCGTGGCCTGGCGGGCCGCTATCCCCTGTCGGCGGCGGCTTTTCTGGTGGGGATGCTGGCCATGTTAGGCGTGCCGCCTACCCTGGGGTTTGCCGCTCGCTGGCGTATTTACGCCAGCGCCGGGCAGCTCAGTCCGCTGCTGCTGGCCGTCTTGCTGGCCGCATCCGGGCTGGCGCTGCTGGCTTACGTGCGGGCGCTGGCCACTTGCTGGTGGGGGCCGGCAGCAGGTGAAGAGCAAGCGCCGGTTGCACCGCCGGCCCTGCTCGCCGTGGCCCTGCTGGTCTTGATGCTGGTACTCCTGGCCGGCGGGTTGTGGCCGCAGCTGTTATCCCCTGTTATGGGTGCTTGGGGAGGTTGATGTGGATCTCATCGAACGTTTGATCATCCGCTCTCGCCGGCGCAGCCCCTGGCTGTACCACGTCAATACTGGGGCCTGCAACGGCTGCGACATCGAGCTGGTGGCCTGCCTGACACCCCGATACGACGTGGAGCAGCTGGGGATTCGCCTGGAGGGCAGTCCCCGGCACGCTGACATCCTGGTCATCTCCGGGCCGGTGACGTACAACTCGCTGGAGGCGCTCCAAACGGTGTATGCCCAGGTACTGGAACCCAAGGTAGTGGTAGCAATTGGCTCCTGCCCGGCCTCGGGTAACGTGTTTGCCGGCAGTCCACTCATTGCCGGGCCATTGGAGCGCTACGTTCCGGTCGACGTGTACGTGCCGGGGTGTCCCCCGCGTCCGGATGCCATCATCTCCGGTATTGCCCGGGCGATCGATTTGCTGGCCGCGCAGCCGGTGCGTCGCCTGAAGGAGGTGGCGGAATGAACCTGGGAATGGCTCTGGTAGCCTGGTTGGTTTTTCCCGGCCTGCTGTATGCCCTGCCGGCAGGGTGGCTGATGAGCTGGGTGGAGCGGAAAACCGCGGCGCGTTTGCAGCAGCGCATCGGACCGCCCTTCTTTCAGCCTTTCTTCGACTTTGTAAAATTGACCGCCAAAACGGCTCCAGCCCGGCCCGGGTTGGAGGGTGTCTTGATGAGTTTCTGGCCGGCGGCGGCCGTGGTGGGGCTGCTCGGCGCGCTGGCGCTGCTGCCGGTCTTTCCCTATGCCGGGGGGCAGGCGCCTGGATTTGCCGGCGACCTGATCCTGCTGGTGGCGTTACTGGAGCTGCCCTCGATCGGTATGGTCCTGGCCGGGTTCAGTTCTCGCTCGTTGTTCGGTGAGATCGGGGCGGTGCGCGAGGCCGTGTTGAGTGTGTTCTATAACCTGGCTTTTTTCATCGCCATGGTGGCGCTGGCCCTGGACGCGCACACGCTGCAGCTGGCAGACCTGGCCGTGGCGCCGTTCAGCCCGGGCCGTGCCCTGGCGCTGCTGGCAATCCTGTTGTGCCTGCCGGCCAAGCTGCACCTGAATCCCTTCTCGCTGGCCAATGCCGAGCAGGAGATTTATGCCGGGCCGCTGACCGAATATGGCGGGCCGCAGCTGGCCTTGTGGGAGCTGGCCCATAGCCTGGAATGGGTAGCCCTGACCGGCCTGCTGGCCAGCCTGGGGCTGCCGCGCAGCGGTTCCTGGGCCATCGACGGCCTGGCCTTCGTGATGGTTTCACTGCTACTGGTGCTGCTGCTGGCAGGGATCGCCACCGGCACGGCGCGCTTGAAAATCGCCCAGGCGTTGCGCTTTTACGCTCGTTGGGGCGTGGCCGTGGCGTTGGCAGCGTTACTGGCTGCCGGGTTCTTCCCGGGTGGGGTGTGACGATGAATATTTTGCGTTTATTGTTCGAGAACGCGCGCCGGGACCCGTTGACCCTGCGTTTTCCTCAACGCCCGGCCAGCCCGGCCGGGTATCGCGGCCTGGTGCACATCGATCCGAGTTTGTGCGTGGGCTGCGGCACCTGTGCCCACGTGTGTTCGCCGGGTTGTATTACATTACAAGACGATGGAATGGCCTACCGGTGGCGTTACGATCCCGGCCAGTGTACCTTCTGCGCCCGCTGCGTGGAGTACTGCCCGCTGCAGGCCCTGACCATGGACGGACAGCAGCCGCCGGCCTATGCCTGGCGCGATGAGCTGGTGCAGACCGTGGAACAGGAATATCCGCTCTGCCCGCAGTGCGGCCGCCCGGCCCAGCCGGTCAGCCCGCTGGTTCTGGGGCGCGCCTTTGCGGAGCTCTCGCCCGAGGTCATTGCCTGGAGCCGCCTGTGCCTGGCCTGCCGCCAGGCACAGCGCCAGCCAGGCGTGGCCCGCATGCTGGCCGGTCAGGAGTGGAGGAGCTGAGATGGACATTACCACGATTCCGGATGAATTGGGCCTGGCCGGAGGCTGGCAGACGTCTACGGATGGCTACCAGCTCACCGCGGCGGGCCTGGACGTGGATGCGGCGGCGCGCTGGATGGTCGCTCACCAGGCGCGTTTCGTGACGATCACGGCCCGGCCGGCGCCGGACGGGGAATGCCGCATCGAATACCATTGGGACCTGGAGGGACGCCTGTTGACCCTGGTCACCCAGACCCGTGGTGGACGAATTCCCAGCATTGGCCTGGTGTGCCCGGCTGCCGATTGGGTGGAGCGCGAAGTGCACGAATACTTCGCCGTCGAATTCCAGGGTCGTGGCGAGCTGCCACCCCTGATGCTGCGCCGCGACCATCCGGCCGGCATCTTTACACCCCGGGGAGGGCAGAAGCCATGACGTATCGCATCCCCATTGGACCCTATCACCCCGCACTGGAAGAACCGTACAAGATCGAGCTGGTGTGCGAAGGCGAGACCATTCGCGACGCCGAGCTCAAGGTCGGCTACAACTTCCGGGGTATCGAATACCTGGCCGAACGGCGCAATTACATCCAGGACATCGCTCTGGTGGAACGCGTGTGCGGTATCTGCTCCAACGTCCACACCCTGTCTTTCTGCCAGTGTGTGGAACGCCTGGCCGGCATCCAGGTGCCGCAGCAGGCTGTATACGTGCGGACGGTCGTGGCCGAATTGGAACGTCTGCACTCGCACATCCTGTGGGCGGGCGTGGCGGCTGAAATCATCGGTTTCCAGACCATGTTCATGCGCTGTTTTGCTTTGCGTGAGCAGGTCATGGACGTGTTGGAGGCCATCTCGGGCAACCGGGTCAACTATGCCATCAACCGTGTGGGCGGCGTCAACCGCACCATCCAGGACCCACGCAGCATCCGGG